>JAKZSO010000103.1:0-18396 GCA_047517625.1 Alphaproteobacteria bacterium | reverse complement strand
GGGTGAAGCGGCGCTGCCTGGCCGCGGCCAGGCACCACCAAGCTAATGTGACGAGTTAACGGCGCCAGCCAAGTCTTTAAAAAGATTGGTCGGAGCGAGTGGATTTGAACCACCGACCCCCACACCCCCAGTGTGGTGCGCTAACCAGGCTGCGCTACGCTCCGACGGTGTGAATGTACCGCCCGGCCCCCCGGGGCGCAATTGGGCGTCTCTTTTGGGCTAGATAGGGCGGCCAGCCTACGGATGCGTACGCACCCCCTCCCCCAAACCCCCTCCCTCGGTGGGGAGGGGAAACCAAGAATTGCGGCGCCTGAATCTCGGGGCTAAAGAAAATTCGAGCGCCGACTCCGGGCCGGACACCAACTAAACCGACCGCCGGTTGGCGGTTAGCCGCCGGCTTGACGCAGGGTGTCGCGGATGTCGTTCAGTTCTTCCAAGGCCTTGCTGAGTTGCCGGCGCTGGTCCCGGTCCAGGGCGCCATTGGCATTCTCAAGGGCCGCGCCAGCACCGTCACCGGCTTCTTTCCCCGCCCCTTCGGGGCCGCCGTCAGGGGCGACTCTTCGGCCGCCTTCCCGCAGCACCTTTTGCACGCCGCGGATTTTGTAGCCTTCGTCGTACAGCAGGCGGCGGATCTGACGCAGCAGGGTGACGTCTTCCGGCCGGTAATAGCGGCGGCCACCGCCGCGTTTCAGGGGCCGGACTTGGGAAAATTTGCTTTCCCAGAACCGGAGCACATGTTGGGGCACAGACAATTCTTCAGCCACTTCGCTGATTGTGCGGAACGCCCCGGGGGCTTTGGCTGCCCGCTTTGATGTTGCTGACTTGGCGTTTCCGGCCTGGTCGTCGGGATGGGCCAAGTCGTCGCTCACCGGTTATTCGCCCGTTTTCGGCGATAGTGAGCGGTTGATCCGTTCCTTCAGAACGTGGGAGGGACGGAACACCAGAACCCGCCGAGGCAGGATTGGAACCTCGTCGCCGGTCTTTGGGTTGCGGCCTACGCGCTCACCCTTTTCGCGCACATAGAAGCTGCCGAACGAGGAAATCTTAACCGTTTCCCCCTTCTCCAGACTTTGACCGATTTCGCCAAAAACAGATTCGACGAACTCCGCCGATTCGTTGCGCGAAAGGCCAACTTCTTCGTACACCGCCTCGGTTAAATGAGCGCGGGTTACAGTTGCCATCGGCAATTTCCCTCCCGGCCCGTAAGCTAGACCGTGGCAAGAAATGGGTCAATATCAAAGGGATGCGGGACGTTTTTAAGCGGTTTAGCGAATCCCTTGGCTGCGCAAACCGGCTTCGGCCTTCAAATCCGCGCCAGGCAAGCCCCCCAAGTCATGCCAGCGCCCATTGCCTCCATCATGATCAGATCGCCTTGTTTGATGCGTCCGTCCGCGACCGCGGTGGACAGCGCCAAAGGCACCGACGCGGCGGAAGTATTGGCATGGTCTTCCACCGTAATCACAACCCGCTCCGGGGCCAAATCCAGTCTTTTCGCGGTGCCATCCAAGATGCGTTTGTTGGCCTGGTGGGGCACCAGCCAGTCAATGTCCGAGGCCTCCAGGCCCGTGCCCGCCAAGGTCTCGCCGACCACGGCGGCGAGGTTGATGACCGCCTGCTTGAACACCTGGCGGCCCTCCATTTTCACCACGCCTGCGGTTTGGGTCGTGCTGGGGCCGCCGTCGGCATACAACAGATCATGTTGCCTGCCATCGGAATGCAGGCTGTTGGCCAGAATCCCGCGGTCCTGGTTCGTTCCATCCCCGTCCCCGGCGCGGAGCAGTACGGCGCCTGCACCATCGCCAAACAGCACGCAGGTCGAACGGTCCGTCCAGTCGAGAATGCGCGAGAAAATCTCGGCGCCAATCACCAGGACCTTGTCCGCCTGGCCCGCCTTGATAAAATTGTCGGCGGTAGCCATGGCAAAAATGAAGCCGGTGCAGACCGCTTGAACATCAAAGGCGGCGCCCCGGGTCATCCCTAACTTTTGCTGAACCCTGGTCGCGGTGGCCGGAAAGGTCTCGTCCGGGGTAGAGGTGGCCAAGACAATCATGTCCACGTCCTCTGCCTGGGCTCCGGCGTTGGCCAGCGCCGCCTGGGCGGCTTCAAAAGCCAAATCAGAGGTCGCCTGGCCGTCCGCGGCAATGTGGCGGCGGCGGATGCCGGTGCGTTCAACGATCCACTCGTCCGAGGTATCGACGATTTTGGCCAACGCGTCGTTGGTCATTACGCGTTCGGGCAGGTAGCCACCAAACCCCGCCAGAGTGGAACGCCGGACGCTCACGTAAGGGCCGCCTGTTCCGCTTGGTCCGCGGGTTCTGTTTGGGCCCCAATCATTTCCAGGTTGGCGTGGATGCGCTCGTTGAATTCGCCTTTGGTCATGTCGATCGCTACGCCCACGGCATTGGCGAAGCCTTCGGCGTCCGTGGAGCCATGGCTCTTGACCACCACGCCATTGAGGCCAACGAACATGGCGCCATCGTACTGGCGCGGGTCGAGCTTGGCGGCAAAGGCATCCAAAGCGGGTTTGGCCAGCAGATAGCCGAGGCGCGAGGCCCAGGACCGCTTTAAGGCCGCGATCAGGTATGCTTTCACCATCTTCGCTGTACCTTCGGTGGTTTTCAGCACTGCATTCCCCGTAAAACCGTCTGTCACAAACACATCCACCAGCCCTTCGCCGATGTTATTGCCCTCGACAAATCCGTGGTAATCGAAATCGAGAACCGAGTTCTTGAGGATGCGGTTGGCGGCCCGGACCTCCTCGCTGCCCTTCAATTCTTCCTCGCCAACGTTGAGCAAGCCAACGCTCGGCCGCTCGATTCCCAGCACGCTGCGGGCAAAGGCCGCGCCCATGATGGCGAATTGCACAAGATTACGGGCATCGCATTCGATATTGGCGCCGAGGTCCACCATCGAGCTTTCGCCGCGGATGGTAGGGAAGTAACTGATCATCGCCGGCCGGTCGATGCCGTCCTGGGTTTTCAGGACGATTTTCGAAATCGCCATCAAAGCCCCGGTATTTCCAGCCGAAACGACCGCCTGGGCTTCCCCGGATTTGATCGAATCGATGGCCAACCGCATGCTGGATTGGGTCAATCGCCGCAAGGCGTGGCTCGGTTTGTCTTCCGGCCGCACCACCTCGGGCGCATGACGGATCTCGGCATTCTTGGACAGCCGGGGATGCCCGGCAAGCAGCCTGGAAACCGCTGCTTCGTCCCCGAACAACAGAAACCGTACTTCTGGGTGCTGACGGCTGGCCGTGGCGGCGCCATCGACGACCATACCGGGGGCGCTGTCTCCGCCCATGGTATCGAGTGCGATTGTCATCGCCGTGGTCACAAAGCGGACCTAGGTTGTTTGCGGTGGGGTGCGCCCAGAAGACCCGAAATGCTAACTAAACGTCTTGGGCTTCAAGGACTTCGCGGCCGTGGTAGTGGCCGCAAGAGGCGCAAACATGATGGGGCCGCATCAGCTCACCGCAATTCTGGCATTCGATATATGCCTCTCCCGGCAGCCGGTCGTGGGCCCGGCGCATGTTACGTTTCGACTTGGAGATTTTTTGCTTTGGAACCGCCATCAGGTCTTGCCTTTTCCTTCTGAAATCATGTCGCTGAGCGCAGAAAACGGTCTCCGCTCATCGCTGTCAACTGTTTCGCCGTCGTTGTAATCCGCTGCAATGAATTCGATCCCGGATTTTCGCGGGTAGGGATCGATCGCAAGGGAAAAATATTCCGCCACAACAGCACCCAAATCAAAAACGCCGTCGCTAATCGGCGCAATATCGCCGACCAAAACCGACTGCTCGGCCGCGCCAGAGTTTTCAACTTATTTCGCCCCATCCTGGGGCATGAATTTCACTTCGAACCTTTGGTCGATCCGCGCTTCGACAGGCTCAAGGGTGATCACGCAGGACTGTACCACGTCAGCAATAAAATGCACACGGGCTCTGGCTCCCGCCCCTGTCCGTTCCAGGTCGGCGGTGGCCCGGAGCCCGGCCACGGCAAGAATTTCATAGCGCGTCGCCAAGGCCGCACATTCGCCAGGTTCGGCGATGAACGAATATTCCAGCCCCATGGCACCCACCGCGTCCAGCTTGACCATGCGGTTGAATGCGGCGGCCGACCGCGCGCGCCCCTCTAAGGTCCCAAGCCTTGCGGTCACGGTGATGCTCCTGGGTCGGTTGGGGCAAAAAGCCCGGGATCCCCGGCCATTAAATCTTTCAACGGATGCTGGTCCAAGACCGTCATCGCCTGTTGAATATAGGGTGCCATGGCCTGGGCTGGGGCCCGACCCGCTTGGGGGTCGCCGTACAAGTTGCGGGCCAAGGCCGCCGCCAAGGGCTCCTTGCCATCCAGAGCATCATCATAAGCTTTGGACCGGCCATAATAGGCTTTGGCCATGGCTTTCACCTTTTTGCCGATGCGAATATCACCGACCCCCAACTCACGCAGGCTGCGATCCATGTCCGCGAACAGCACATCGAACAGCCCAAACGCCAATTCCTGTGCGCCAACGGCTTGGGCGTCGCGGCGTAATCGGCGCACGATCAGAGCGGTCAGCAGAATAATCATGTCAAAGCGGCCATTGACCGTGTCGGGCACAGCAAATTCCCGATAGAACACTGGCTGGCGCGCTACCGCGACAATACGGAAATAAAGATCTTCCGCCAACCGCCGCCGCGAGGATTTTGACCGGCCAGCAGTCACGGCCAATTTCGCGCCCGCGTTGACAGGCCCCGGGCGCCGGTGCAACTGTCTGCGCCCGCCCAAACATTTTCCGTCGCGGTGGGTCGTTGAAGCGAACTTCGAAACCAACATTTGGTGGCCAGAGACTCGTGCGGAGGCATTCAATCGTCCTGTGGGGCTTGGTGTTGGCGGGCGCACTGGCGGCCTGCACGCCGTCCCGTGATATTCGCGGCTACGTCCCCAGCCCAACGCTGATCGCCCAGATCACGCCCGGCGAGGACACCAAGGAGAGCGTCCTGCAGACCCTTGGCTCGCCGTCGTCCACCGCCACCTTTGATATCGACAGTTGGTATTATATTAGCCGCACTACGGAGACGGTGGCCTTTTTCACCGAGGTCGTGCTGGAGCAATCGGTGGTGGCCATTGACTTCACGCCACTGGGGATCGTTTCCGGGGTCCGGGCCTATACCCTGGACGACGCCCAGGCCGTCGTCCCTGTGGAAGGCAAAACCCCCACCCTGGGACGCGAGCTGGGCCTGCTGCAACAGCTACTGGGAAATATCGGAAGGTTTACGCCGCCCGGCCCGTAGTCCTTGCGATCAGTGCCGGGGTTAGAGCGCCAGACTAGCCAACAACAGCAGCGCCACGATGTTCGTGATCTTGATCATCGGGTTCACTGCCGGACCCGCCGTGTCCTTGTAGGGGTCGCCAACCGTATCGCCGGTGACCGCGGCCTTGTGGGCCTCCGATCCCTTGCCGCCGTGGTTGCCGTCTTCGATGTATTTCTTGGCGTTGTCCCAGGCGCCGCCGCCCGCGGTCATCGACAACGCCACGAACAGTCCGGTAACGATCACACCCAGCAGCATGGCACCCAACGTGGCGAAGGCGTCTGCCTGGGCGGCAAAAATCAAGATGCCGAAATAGACGATCAACGGCGCCAAAACCGGCAGCAACGACGGCACGATCATTTCGCGGATCGCGGCCTTGGTCAGAAGATCAACGGCACGGCCGTATTCGGGCTTACCGGTGCCCTCCATGATGCCGGGGATTTCCTTGAACTGGCGGCGGACCTCAACCACCACCGATCCCGCCGCGCGACCGACCGCCATCATCGACAAGGCGCCGAACAAGTAAGGCAAGAGTCCGCCCAGGAACAGGCCGACCACGACGTACGGATTGCTCAGCGAGAAATTCACATTCATGTCCGGGAAAATGTGGGTCAGGTCTTCGGTATACGCCGCGAACAGAACCAGCGCGGCCAGACCGGCTGAACCGATGGCGTAGCCCTTGGTCACCGCCTTGGTGGTGTTGCCGACGGCATCCAGAGCGTCGGTGGTCTTGCGCACGGTCTCGTCCATGTCCGCCATTTCGGCAATACCGCCGGCGTTGTCGGTGACAGGGCCATAGGCGTCAAGAGCAACCACCATGCCCGCCAGCGCCAGCATGGCAGTGGCGGCAATGGCGATGCCAAACAGGCCAGCCAACAGGTACGCCACCAAAATCCCCGCGACAATCGTTAGCACCGGCAAGGTGGTGGCTTCCATGGAAACCGCCAGGCCTTGGATGATGTTTGTGCCGTGGCCGGTGGTGGAAGCCTTGGCTATGCTTTGCACCGGGCGATGCAGGGTGCCCGTATAATATTCGGTGATCCAGATCAGCAGCCCGGTCACCACCAAGCCGACGATGGCGCACAGGAACAGGTCCATGCCGGTAAAGGTCAGCGTCCCCACGGTCATTTCTGTATCCATGCCAATGACCGTGGAAAGCACCGGCCAGAAGGCCACGGCCGACAGCACCGCCGAGGCCAAGAACCCCTTGTACAGCGCGCCCATGATGTTTTGGCTCGGGCCCAAACGCACGAAATATGTGCCGATCACCGAGGGCACGATCGCGGCGGCGCCGATGGCCAGCGGCAACATCATCAGGTTTACCTGGTCCTCGCCGGTGAAAAAGATGGACGCCAGGACCATGGTCGCCACCACGGTGACGGCATAGGTCTCAAACAGATCGGCGGCCATGCCGGCACAGTCGCCCACATTGTCGCCAACGTTATCGGCGATCACAGCCGGGTTGCGCGGATCGTCTTCGGGAATTCCGGCTTCGACTTTGCCCACCAAATCGGCACCGACATCGGCGCCTTTGGTGAAAATGCCGCCGCCAAGGCGGGCGAAAATGGAAATCAGCGATCCGCCAAAGCCCAAGGCAACAAGCGCTGTGACCAATTCCCGCGTCTCAACCTCCATCATCAGCAAAACACCGTAATACCCAGCCACCGCCAATAGCGCCAAGGCGGCCACCAACATGCCGGTGACGGCGCCGGCGCGGAAGGCAATGCTAAGCCCAGCGGCCATGCTTGTGCTGGCGGCGTGGGCAGTGCGCACATTCGCGCGCACAGAAACATTCATGCCGATATAGCCGGTGGCGCCGGACAACACGGATCCGATCAAGAAACCGATTCCCGAAAACTTCCCCAGAATGACCCAAGTCAGGACGAATACCGCGACGCCGACGATGGCAATGGTGGTGTACTGGCGATTCAAAAACGCCATCGCCCCCTCCTGCACAGCGGCTGAGATTTCGCGCATTTTGTCAGAGCCCGTACCCGCTGCTATCACGGCCCGGGCCGTGACGACTGCGTATATAAGACCGATCACGCCGCTCGCTAGCACGAGCCAATGCACGTTCGTCATGGTTCCCCCTGGAAAGTGATGTCAGAAAAAATTTCGCGGCCGAACAAAATCGCCGGAAATCGGCGAAGCCGCGGGCGTTATGACAGACTTGGTTTTCAAAGGCAATCCGGCCGATGCGCGGATTTATGCGACCGCCCGCAAGACGCTGATAATCAGGACCCTTCTCACCAAATTCTCCCCCAACGCATGGTTGGCGGCGACGACGGCGCTGGCCTTTAGGCGCATCAGGTCGATACTGGCAACACCATCTGCCCGGGCGCCCGAATTCCGGTGCAATTCGCGCATAATTTCGCTGCGAATCCGGGGCAAAATCTGGGCGACTTCCGTGGCCCGGTCTTCGTCAATGATTTCCAGGCGGATGTCGATCAGAATGTAGTGGTCCAGAGCGCGTTCCAGGGAGACAGGGGCCGTCAATCCGGCAATGATGATAAAGCCGGGGTCGGTTTCGGCGACAAAGTCTTCGTCAGCGAGGCGCTCAAAATTCGACAAAATGAACGTGACCGCGCCTAGAGCGCCGGCCAGCACGATAATGAAAGCGAGGGTAATTTTTACGGCTCGAGACATGGTCCGCCTGTGATCAAACTCACGCCATTATGGACCGTCCGGCGGCCAAACGGGAACGAATCCCGGGGCAATTCGCCAAATTGTGACGCTGCATTCAAAAATGCCTATGCCCGGTCGACTCGAAGGCGATTTGTTCACCTTTTCGGTCAAGAAATCGGACGTCGGACCCTGGGGTGATCCTGCCAATGGCGGTAACGCCGGTGCCCAAGCGCATCGTCAGCCAATCAATCTCCTCCCCCCGCGATGGATCGGTGCAAAAAATCAGCTCGTAGTCCTCCCCCCAAACCAGGCGGCGGTGGGCGATGGTTGGGTCGAGCGCTATGGCCTCGCCCCCCGGGGCAGACAGGGGCACGCGTGCAGCCGATACCTCTGCCCCAACCCCGGACTGACCGCAAATGTGGGCCAAGTCGGCAACCAACCCATCGGAAACATCGATCGCCGCCGTGGCGAGGCCATGAAGCCCCCTTCCCAATTTGACCCGGGGGCTTGGCAGAGAGAGCCGGGCCTTTAGAAATTCCGAACTTTCGGGTTGCAATGTTGAATGCTGACCCTCGCCGATTTCGTACCCAACCATGGCGTCGCCGATCGTCCCGGACACAAAGATCGTATCCCCGGGTTTCGCCCCGGACCGCCGCAGCGCTTGACCGATTTCCACGTGACCGAACATGGTGACCGAGAACCATTTGGCGTCGGGGGCCGTTGTGGCCACCGTATCCCCGCCGATCAGCGCCAGCCCATAGCGCGTTTGATCCCGGCCCAGGCCCTGGGCAAACGCCTCTAGCCAGTCCTCGGCCAGCGGGTTTGGCAGTGCGACGGTGAGGGTGTAGGCAGCGGGTTCCGCCCCCATGGCCGCCAAATCCGACAAATTCACGCGCAGCAGCTTTTGCGCCAACAGGTCCGGCGGAAATTCCGGGGTGAAATGGCGGCCCTCGACCATGGCGTCCGTGGTCACCACCAAATCCATGCCGTCACGGGTCGGCACAATCGCCCCGTCGTCCGCCACTCCCAGTGCCGATGGATCATTTGCCAGGGGCCCAAAAAAATCGGCAATCAGTTCGAATTCTCCGCGCCTTGTCACTTGAATTCGTCTGGACGGAGACTTTGCGCGATATGGTCCAACACGCCATTCACCAGCTTCGGCTCCGAGCCGGAAAAGAATGCGTGGGCCAAATCCAAATACTCGCAGATCACCACGCGGGCGGGGATTTCTTTCAGCCCGATCAGCTCGTAGGTGCCGACCCGCAGCACAGCCCGCAGAATCGCATCCAATCGCCCAACCGTGTGATTTTTCAGCGCCGCGGCCAAGAGGCGATCGACCTCCTCCATTTGGTCCGAGGTGCCGTGGGCCAGTACTTGGAAAAATTCCCGGTCCGCCGGGGCCAGATCCGGTCCGGCCAAAGCCGCCCCGTGATGAAAGTCCAAAAACTCGGCAAAAACATCCCCAGGCGCGCCACCACCCAATTCGACCTGATACAAGGCTTGTACCGCCGCCAACCGCGACGCGCTGCGGGGATTTGGCAGGCGCTGATTTGGGGTGCCAGGTTCCGGGCCTGTTTCTGGGCTGTCCTCGGCCGGTGGCGGCGTTGGTTCGGGAACCGATGGGGTCATCGGTCGGGAAGCAGCGAGCGTTTGAATTCGACCATGCTCACCGCTGTCCGAGCCGCGCGGCCGCCGACATTACCCTTATCCACGGACGCCCTCTGGGTCGCCTGTTCTTTGGTGTGGCAGGTCAGGATGCCCATGCCCACGGCGATGGAGTATTGCATTGCCAAGTCGTTGACGCCGCGCAGACCTTCGCGCGACACATGCTCATAGTGATCCGTTTCGCCGCGAATGACGCAGCCCAAGGCGATGTAGCCATCGAAGCGTTTGTGTACAGCCGCGCTGACCAGCTCCATGCTGCGCACCGCCAGGCGAATGGCGGCCGGGATTTCGAACACACCGGGGACCGAAACCCGGTGGTGGGTGGCGCCGATCCCGTCCAATTCGGCAATAGCCCCGCGAACTAGTTCGTCCGACACGTCCTCGTAAAAGCGCGAGTCGATGATCAGAAGGTAGGGCGCGTTTTCATACATTTCAGCCATCCTCGTCCGGTGCTAAGTCTCGATCGTCAACCATTCCGATAATCAGGGAACGGAAATGGGGCGCTGCTCCGTAATGGTCAGGCGATAGCCCTTTAACCCGACGACGGTGCGCCGGGAATTGGACAGCAGAATCATATCTTTGACCCCCAGGTCCAACAATATTTGAGCGCCGATCCCATATTCCCGCAATTCTTTCGGGGCCTCCGATCCCTCTGGCGCCCCGTTCACCATTTCCGAGAGCGCCGTCGGCCGTGGCTCGCGGATCAAGACCACCACGCCACGGCCTGCCGCTGCAATCGCTGCCATGGCCCCCTGCAGGGTTTTTTCCCGGGCTTCACCAATTGAGTTGTCCCCCAAAACGTCTGACAGAACGTTAAGAGCGTGCATGCGTACCAAAACCGGCCCGGGGCCCGAAATATCCCCTTTCACCAACGCCACGTGCTCGGCGTATTCCACCGTGTTTTCGTACACCACCATGCGGAACGCGCCGCCGAAGCGGCTTTCAAAATCCGACTCCGCCAGGCGCCGGACCATGGATTCATGGCGCCGGCGGTAGGAAATCAGTTCGGCAATGGTTGCGACTTTCAGCCCATGCAACTGGGCGAACGCCACCAGCTCTGGCAGCCGCGCCATGGTGCCGTCGTCGTTCATGATCTCGCAGATCACCCCGGACGGGTTGAACCCAGCGAGGCGGGCCAAATCGACGGCTGCTTCGGTATGGCCGGCGCGTACCAACACGCCGCCGTTGCGGGCCACTAGCGGGAAAACATGGCCGGGGGAATGAATGTCACACTTGCCCATTTTGGGATCGATCGCGGCGGCGATTGTCCGCGCCCGATCCGCCGCCGAGATTCCTGTCGTCACGCCTTCCCGGGCTTCGATCGAAACCGTGAACGCCGTTTGGTGGCGCGACTGATTGCGCGGCGTCATCAGCGGCAACTCAAGCTCCTCCACCCGGTCTTGATCAAGGGCCAGGCAAATCAGTCCGCGGCCATGCTTGGCCATGAAGTTTACGGCGTCGGCGTTGGCCATTTCACCGGCAACAATCAGGTCGCCTTCGTTTTCGCGGCCCTCGTCATCCACCAAAATGACCATGCGGCCGGCTTTGATGTCGGCGATCACCTCGTCCACCGGCGAGAGAAAATCGTGAACGGTCATGACGTTCCAGTCCCAGCCATCTTGGCCGCATACCGCGCAATGGGGTCGATTTCCAGGTTCACCTGGCTGCCGACCTCCGCCTTGCCCAACGTCGTGGCATGCTGGGTTTGCGGAATAATATTGACGTCAAATCGTACCGCGTCTGCCTGGTTCACGGTAAGTGAAATTCCGTCCAACGCCACCGATCCTTTGGCCGCGATGAACCGCATAATGTCGGCCGGAGCCTCGACCGTCAGGCGCACGGAGCCGCCGTCCAAACTCCGGGCCGAAATTGCCCCCACACCATCGACGTGGCCCAGCACCATGTGGCCGCCCAACTCGTCGCCGACCTTCAACGGCCTCTCGATATTCACCGCTGTTCCCTCAGCCCACATGGCCACGGTGGTGCAGCCCAGCGTTTCGGCGGAGACATCGGCGGCGAACCAACCGGCCCCGTGTTCGGTGACGGTCAGGCAAACACCCGAGCAGGCGACCGAGCCGCCCTCGGCAAATCCCGATTGCGACGGCGTTTCGATTTCAATTCGGGCGCCGCCGTTGGCGGTAGACCGGACCCTGCCAATGTCTGAAACGATCCCGGTGAACATGTCAGGCACCGGCAACGGCATAGGTTTCGATCACGTCGTCGCCAACGGTTATGGTCTCGATGCGGCGGAATTTTGGCGCGCCGTCAACCGCACTAAGGCCGAGGTCGCCAACCGCCGCCAAGCTATCGCCCCCAAGCATTTGCGAGCCCCGCGCCCACATCAAGCGGTCGACAAGCCCGGCCCGCAGAAACGCCGCCGCGATGTTGCCGCCACCCTCTACCATGACGCGCGTGAGCCCCTGGGCTCCCATCAAGTCGAGACTGGCGTTCAAATCTGGATGGCCGTTTGAATCCGCCGCGGCGATGTGGACCTCGGCGCCTTGATTTTTGAGGGCCGCCCGGTGATCGGGTTCTGAGGCGTCGGTGGTCAGAATCCATGTCGGTGTCTCCCGCGCCGTCGCAACCACGTTTGCCGACAATGGCATAGCCCGGTGCCCTTCCAAGATCACCCGCACCGGCGACCGGCTGGCCATCCCCGGCAACCGGCAGGTCAGCTCGGGATCGTCCGCCGCCACGGTGCCGGCACCGACGATGATCGCGTCGTGGCGGGCGCGAAGCTCGTGGCCGTGAGCCCGGGCACCGGGGCCGGTGATCCATTTGCTCACTCCCGCGGCTGTGGCGATGCGGCCGTCAAGGGACGCCGCCAGCTTCAAGGTCACCATGGGTTTGCCGGTTTGCAAGCGGTGAAAAAATCCGATGTTCAAATCTTCGGCGGCGGTCTTCAACACGCCTTCAGCGACTTCCACTCCGGCGGCTTCCAGGGCGGCCACACCGGCACCGTTCACCCGCGGGTCTGGATCTCGGCTTGCGATTACCACCCGTTCGATCCCCGCTTCCATCAAGGCTGGGGCGCACGGCGGCGTTTCGCCGTCATGGGCGCATGGCTCCAAAGTAACGTATGCGGTGGCGCCCCACGCTTTGTCCCCGGCCCGGGCGAGTGCCTCGGTTTCGCCGTGGGGCCTGCCGCCGGGTTGGGTCCAGCCCCGGCCGACCACTTGGCCATTGCCGACAAGAACGCAGCCCACGGACGGGTTGGGCCATACCTGGCCCAGGCCCCGCTGTGCCAGGGTCAACGCTGACCGCATAAAAGGGGCGTCCTCAGGTCTCTCCGTCGCCACTTAGCTCGCCCACGAACTGCTCGAAATCCCGGGCCTCACGGAAATTCTTATAGACAGAGGCGAAACGCACATAGGCCACTTGATCCAAATTCGACAATCCATCCATGACCATTTCGCCGATGACGTTGGAATTCACCTCTGGCTCGCCCAGGCTTTCCAATCTGCGGACAATTCCCGTCACCATGCGATCCACCCGGTCCTGGTCCACCGGGCGTTTGCGTGTGGCGATCAACACCGATCGCAGCAGCTTATCGCGATCAAAGGCCGCCCGCCGGCCATCTGATTTCAGCACGGTCAACTCACGCAATTGGATGCGCTCGAAGGTGGTAAAGCGCGAACCACAGGCCTGGCAGTATCGCCGCCGCCGAATTGCCGAGGCGTCCTCGGTGGGGCGCGAATCTTTTACCTGTGTATCGGCGTTTCCGCAAAATGGACAACGCATGACCGACCGCCTTCCTAGTTGTTTTTCTTCGCCGCGGCAGCGCCGGTGCGCCGCCACCAATCCAAACCCTGGTACACGGGAAACCGTCCGCAAAGCGCCAAGACTTGCGCCTTGATTTTTTGCTCCGCCGTCGAATTGTCGTCTGGGTTCGCCGCCATCCCCGCCAAGACATCGCCGATCATTTGACCGATTTGGCGGAATTCTTGCTCGGCGAAACCGCGGGTAGTGCCGGCTGGGCTGCCCAATCTGATCCCCGACGTGACAAACGGCTTTTCGGGATCAAACGGAATTCCGTTTTTGTTGCAGGTAATGTTGGCGTTGCCCAAGGTTGCCTCGGCGGCCTTGCCGGTTAGGCCCAGCGGCCGCAAATCCACCAGCATCAGGTGGGTGTCGGTGCCGCCGGAAACGATGTCCAAACCGCGCGCCATCAGCACCTCGGCAAGGGCCCTGGCATTGCGCACCACGGCCTTTGTGTAGTCCTTGAAATCCGGACGCAACGCCTCGCCCAGTGCCACCGCCTTGGCGGCGATCACGTGCATTAGCGGGCCACCCTGGATGCCGGGGAAGAGCGCGGAATTTACCTTTTTGGCGATGGCTTCGTCGTTGGTCAGGATCATGCCACCCCGGGGCCCGCGCAAAGTCTTGTGCGTCGTGGTGGTGGCAACGTGGGCATGGGGGAACGGGTTCGGGTGCTCCCCGGCGGCAACCAGCCCGGCGTAATGGGCCATATCCACCATCAGGACGGCGCCCACGGTATCGGCGATCTCGCGAAATTTGGCGTGGTCCACTTCTCTGGGATATGCCGAACCGCCGGCGATAATCAGCTTCGGTTTGTGCTTGGCCGCCAGCCCCGCCATTTCCTCGAAATCGATGCGGGAATCATCCCGGCGCACGCCATATTGCACTGAATTGAACCATTTGCCCGACTGATTGGGCGGCGCCCCGTGGCTCAAATGCCCACCCGCCGCCAGGGACAATCCCATGACGGTATCGCCCGGCTGCAACAGGGCGTTCATCACCCCCTGGTTGGCCTGGGAGCCCGAATGCGGCTGGACGTTGGCGAATTCGCAGCCGAACAGTTGCTTGGCCCTGTCAATCGCCAACGTCTCCGCAACATCCACATGTTCGCAGCCGCCATAGTAGCGGCGCCCGGGATAGCCTTCGGCATACTTGTTGGTCATCACCGAGGCCTGGGCCTGGAGCACCGCCGGGCTGGTGAGATTTTCCGAGGCAATCAGTTCGATTTCGTCCTGCTGGCGCACCAGCTCCGCCTCGATGGCGGCGAAAATCTCAGGGTCGTCCTGGGCCAAATCGGCCGCAAAAAAGGCGCTGGTGGGCATGGTGGTCATGCCCGCACTCAGCCCAGCTTTTCGACGCGCCGGGCGTGTCGGCCACCTTCGAATTCGGTACGCAAAAACGTCCGCAGGCAGTCTTTCGCCACTTCGATGCCTGTGACCCTGCCGCCCAGCACCATCACGTTGACATCGTTGTGCCGGCGCGCCAGTTCGATCCCCAGTCGGTCGTGAACCAGAGCGCCGCGGGCGCCGGGCACGCGGTTGACTGCAATCGAAATACCGACGCCGCTGCCACACACCGCTACGCCACGGCCCGCCCGGCCATCGGTCACGGCTTGTGCCAAGGCCTTGCCGAAATCCGGATAATCCACGGACTCCTCGCTGGAAGTACCCAAATCGAGCACGGTGTAGCCGTCATCGGTCAGCTCTTTCTTCAGAGCTTTCTTCATGGGAAATCCGGCGTGGTCGGAGGCAATGGCAACGGTTTCTGCGGTCACGGCAAGCACTTAGGGGAATGACTGAACAATCCGCTCTAATACCATATGTCGGGGCCCCACGCCAACGCCCCACAAGGTATCGGTCGGGGGCCCAACCCAAATGCCACAATTCCAGATTGATTTTCCGCGATCCGGAGTGCACTATTTCGGAAGCGCAACTCAAACCCTTTTTCCCGCAGCCGGGAGGTGTTGCACGTGGAAGGCATAAAAATTCGGCTTCTCGCAGTCGTTGGCAGCGGAGGAAGCACTTGCCGAGTGGCGCCCCCTGGCTGACCAAGGCAACGCCATCGCGCAATTCAGTCTGGGCGTCCTTTACGAATTCGGTCAGGGCGTACCCGAAAATCCTGTGGCGGCCTCTCTGTTGTACCGGCTGGGGGCTGAACAGGGTAACCCCTTCGCCCAGAAAGCCTTGGGAGTTTTGTACAACGCCGGCCGGGGAGTCGAAAAAGACGAGGCCGAAGCCGTCCGTTGGTTCCGTGCAGCCGCGGAACAAGATTTTGCCGAAGCCCAATTCAATTTAGGCATGAGCTACGCCAGGGGCGAAGGGGTGGCGCGAAATTCTTCCGAGGCATATTTTTGGATGAGTCTGGCTGCCGCCGACGGATTGGAAACCGCGAACCGCGTTCTTTCGGCCATCCGTCGGTCCCTGGATCCCGAGCAAATCTCTGCGATCGATGACCGAGTGAACGCTTGGCTCGACCCAGCCAGGCTGGCAGATGTAACCGGGCCTGATATCGAAATCGCGGACACGCTTGAAACGTTGGAGCAGACGATCGTCATCGGTTGCTTGGTGCGCGACGCCAACAAAATCGGCGCGTTCACGATCCAGGATGTCGATGTGGCTGTCGCCGAGAATGGTGCATTCGCCACCACAATTTTTGTGCCCCTGGATGGTGTCACTGTGCGGATCGCCGCGATCGACGAATTTGGTAATCAAAACGAACGTGCTGTGCGGGTAACCCGCGTCCAGGACGTGGCCAAGGCGGCGTTCCGGTTTGTTGCCCTAGATCCCACGGCTCGATCCTCGGCGCCGAACGCCAATGCCCTTGCGATCATAATTGGCGTGGAGGGATACCAGTCCTTGCCTGCCGCCACTTACGCAAATCGCGATGCCCATATGTTTTTTGATTTTGCCCAATTGGCCCTGGGGATTCCCGTTGGAAACATCCGCCTGTTGGTGGACAAGGAAGCCACCGACATCGAAATCTTCCGCGCATTCCAGCAATGGCTTCCGGCCCTGGTCCAGCCAGGTGAAACAGACGTTTTTGTATTCTTTGCCGGGCACGGGCTTGCGGCGGCCGACGGAAGCGAGATGTTTCTGCTGCCAAGCAACGCGGCTGTGGATGTCCTTTCCCGCACCGCGCTCCGCCGTCAGGAAGTTTTCGAATGGCTCCAGAATTCTGGTGCACGCACGGTGACCGTGTTCCTCGACACCTGCTTCAGCGGCGGTACCCGGGGGGAAGAAACGCTGGTGACGGACGCCCGAGGGTTCGGCCTGTCGGCCCGTGACGAAAGTGTGCCGGAAAGCTTTACGTTGATCTCCGCCGCGACCGGGGCGCAAACCTCCACCAGCCTGCCCGAAGCCCAACAGGGCCTGTTCAGCTATTTCCTGATGAAGGGCATGGAAGGCGACGCTGACGCTAACGGCGATAACAAAATCACAGCCGGCGAACTTCATGCCTTCGTGGCCACAAGCGTTGCCCGTCAGGCGCCCAGGCTGGGCACCGACCAAACCCCGCAAATTGCTGGCGATCCCGACCGCGTACTCGTTGGCCTGGTAAATCACCGAGCCCTCCCCCGAATTGACCAGCTTGGTACAAAAGCTGCGGTTCCAGATTGATTCTCCGCCCTATTCCGACCCACTCATCGCCCGCGAATTTCACCAACCCGCCCGCCGCAATTCCAGATTGATTTTGCGAGTGCGCCAGCGCAACATCCCGGAATGAGAATTTCTCTTGCCGGGTTGCTTGTATTCCTCTCGGTCGCCCTTGGCGACCAACCCGGAACCGCGCTCGCGCAAGATCTCAATGAATACAAAATCATCGCGCAAGCCATGGAGATGGCAGAACGCGCCAGGGATCTCGCAGCGCAGGCGAGAACGGCCCCCAGCGCCACGTTGCGAGTGATCCCAGCGCCGGACGGTGCTCGGTACGAAGGTGAAACGCGCAATTCCAGAGGCCACGGACTAGGCGTCTATACATTCTCCAACGGCGCCCGCTATGAGGGTGAGATGCTGGACGGCCAATGGAATGGCTTTGGTGTTTACTATTATGAAACCGGCCACGCAAATTTCGGATTGTGGGAGGATGGGAATTCAGTTGATGCCCAGTCGGTTTTCATTCTCGCACAGAGTCTCGCGCGCGTTGAGGCAGAGGCGCCGGGCGCAGAGGCGCTGGCGGAGGGCCAAGGCGCTAGCCGAAAACGCTGAGTTGCGCGCTCTGCTCGCGACTTTGGTGCCCCTGTCGGGAAGATATACCGTGAAGCCCCAGGGAACCGGCCTCCGCCCCGCACCCGAAAATAAGGGCACTGCTGACTTGGTCCCGGGGGGAACGATTGTCACGGTGACCGGCCAAAAAGGGAATTGGTTACGAATCGTACTTGACGACGGGCGCGAAGGATTTAGCCAGAGGTTTCTTTTGGATCCCGTTGTTGGAACCCCGGGCCCAGCCGCGCAAGCCGCCCAGGTCGCACAGGCGCCCGAGGCGACCGAGGTTGAGTTGGCGGTGTGGAATTCGGTCAAGGACACGACTCTTCCGGCGGAATTGGAAGCCTATCTAGCGATTTACCCCAATGGAGTGTTTGCCCCTCTGGCCAGAATCCGGCTGGGGGCCCTTAGGGGGACGCCGAACGCGGAGGCAGCGGCCAAGCGGCGCGTGACCGGGAGGCTCAAGCGGCGCGTGACCGGGAGGCCCAAGCGGCGCGTGACCGGGAAGCCCAAGCGGCGCGTGACCGGGAGGCCCAAGCGGGCAAGCAAGATTGGCCCCGGGCAAGGCTTGCGTTTTCCCAAGGCAAGTTCGTCATCGCCGACTTCGAAATTGGCACCATCCAGAATATGCATCTTGACAACTATCGGCTCACCGGCCCGGCGCAAAGCGCCTTCATTTCCCACTACAGGGTGAGGGACGGCCAAATTTGGGTCGACGGTATTGATGACATACGTGTCGCGGTAGAGATCCTGAATTCGACTTACAGCGTTAATTTTTGGGGCTTATAAGAAAACGTTGACAAACCGGTCTTAACTCCCTATATTCAGAGGGTAAGGAGAATCGGAAATGACACACCC
>JAKZSO010000102.1:0-3201 GCA_047517625.1 Alphaproteobacteria bacterium | reverse complement strand
GCTCTATTTCGCCCAGCGCCGGTACTCCGAAGCAGAACGGTTAATATTGCGCTCAATAGACCTCCGCGAAAAAATCCTAGGTGCGGACCACCCAGACACTGCGAACTCGGTGACAAGTTTGGGTGTGCTCTACTTGGAAGTTGGGGGCGCCGTGATCAGGCTGAGGCTTTATTGGCTCGAGGACTTGCGGTTTATGAGAAGTCCCTGGGGCCGGGTCACCCGATGGTCGGCGCTGTGCTTACAAACCTGGCAAATTTGTATGTGGGGGACGGAAATCTCGACAAGGCTGAGCCGTTATTCCAGCGCGCAAACGCGATCCTTCAAGGTTCTCTGGGCCCGGAGCACCCTAGAACGGCTCTGAGCCTCTCGGGGCTGGCAACCGTCTATTTCATCTCCGGCCAACTTTCCAAGGCCGAACCGCTTTACCTGCGCGCGATTGCGATCCTCGGGCGCCAGGCCGATCCGGCAAATCCAAATCTAGTAATGGCGCTCACCAATCTTGGAGGCCTGTACACAGAGGCCAGACGATTTGCCGAGGCGGAGGCACTATATCAGGACCTGGTCTTGGTTTTGGAGGAAACCTTCGGGCCCGACAGCCCCGCCGTCGCAGACGCCCTCAACTATCAAGGTCTTTTGTATTACTACATGAGCCGATACGAAAAGGCGGAGCCCATCTATCTACGCGCGCTAGAAATTTGGGCGAATACGCTAGGCCCAGACGATTTGAACGTGGCCTTGGCTCACCACAATCTTGCGCTGATGTACAGCGCAGTCGGAAAAGTAAAAGAAGCCGAGGCATCGTTCCTCCGCTCTGCTGCCATCAATGAACATGCGTTGGGTCCAATGGACCCCGGGTTGGTGCTGGGTCTCGAAGAATTCGCTTTTCATCTTCGGGGCCTGGGCCGCGAAACCGAGGCAATAGAACTCGAGGCCCGGGCCGCTGCCATCCACGAAGGGGCGGCGGAATAGCGCCATTTGAATTTCCCCCTAGCATGGCCGTAAACTCCGGTCCCATGACAAGGCGGAAGATTGCTGCCGCATTGCTTGTCGCGGCCTTGGGGCTTGGCGCCTGCGGTAACGGCGTGCTGGCGCCCGTGTCTGACAAAGGTGCCTACCGGCCGTCCCCGGGCGGTGGAGAAATCGTCGTGGCGGGCCAAGGGGATACCGTGCATTCGGTCGCCCGGCGCTTCGGCGTCAGCCTTCCCAGCTTGATTTCCGCCAACGGATTGAAGCCGCCGTACTTCGTCGTCCCCGGCCAGCGTTTGGTTTTGCCCGCGCCGGACCGCCACGTCGTCCAGACCGGTGACAACCTCTATGACATTTCGCGCCTGTACGGGATCGACATGGCCAGCTTGGCCCGGGCCAACAAACTCACCGCGCCGTTTCTGATCGTTCCCGGCCAGGAACTAACATTACCCGCGGCAGCGCGCGTCGCCACGGCAACCCCCAACCGCGCGGTGGTCGAAGCCATCCCAGATCCTGCGCCCCTGGCCGGCGGGCGCTTCGCTTGGCCCCTGCGTGGGCCGGTGATCACCGGGTTCGGGCCCCAGGGCGGTGGCATCTACAACAACGGCATCAATATCGAAGCCGCGGCGGGAACCCCGGTGTTGGCGGCGGAAAATGGCGTGGTCGCCTACGCCGGGAACGAGCTGCCGGGCCTGGGCAATCTGTTGCTGATTCGCCATTCGGACGGCTGGGTCACTGCCTATGCCCACAACGGCCAGATCTTGGTGCGCCGCGGCGACCAGGTGGCCCGGGGCCAGCAGGTGGCGACCGCCGGGGCCACCGGCAGCGTGCTCAGCCCGCAACTCCATTTCGAAATCCGCCTCGGCACCGAAGCCGTGAACCCGATGGAGTACCTCGATAAACGACTCGCGAGTTTGCGAATTTTTTTCATTCGTTCAGATTCACGTTCCCTCAGCGGGCGCGATCTGCACTTTTTTTATCGTTCAGATTCACGCGCCCTCAGCAGGCGCGATCTGCACTTGACCGCAAATTGACAGGCCCTACCGACCCCCTGAACCAGGCGTTGGCGCATCATTCGGCCGGACGCTTGGCCGAGGCGGAGGCCGTCTATCGCCGCGTATTGCAATCTAATCCCGATCACCCGGTGGCGCTGCATATGCTTGGAGTGATCGCCCATCAAGGCGGCAACCACCAACAGGCCGTGGACCTGATCACCATGGCGCTGGCCGTCAAGCCGGAATACGCCAATGCCCACTACAATCTTGGCAACGCACTGAAAGGCCTGGGGCGCGTGGAGGAAGCAGCGGCAAGCTTTCAGATCGCAGTGGAGCAAAACCCGGAGTCGGCCGAGGCACACTACAGTCTTGGCAACATGTTCCAGGATTTGGCGCGCCTGGATGAAGCGGTGGACTGTTATCGCGCGGCGCTCGCCATCATGCCAGATTTTGCCGACGCCCATCTCAACCTTGGCAATGCCCAGAAAGAAATGGGCGGTTTGGCCGACGCCGTGGCCAGCTACCAGCGGTCATTGGCCATAAAGCCAGAGTACGCCGAAGCGCATCACAATCTGGGAATTGCTCTGGATCACCTTGGCAGGCCAGAACCAGCAATTGCCAGCTTTCGCGCGGCCATCACCCTGAAATCGAATTTCGCTGACGCCTATTACAATTTGGGCCGGGCGCTGATGGCCAGCGGCGAAACCCAGGACGCCATCGCGGCGTTCGAAAAATTTCTGACGTTGGACGCCGGCGAAGAGCGGATCGGGGCGGAATTGGCACTGGCGCATCTGGGGGTCATGGAGCCGCCGGAACGCACCCCGGCGGAATATTTGAAACGGTATTACAAATCCCGGGCCAACGATTGGAGCAAAGCTGCCTGGGACGAAAACACCGAACGCTATAAGGGCTATGAAATCGTCTCGCGGATTCTGGATTTTAATGAGCGCGGCGGCGCCGATCTGCGAATCCTGGACGCCGGCTGCGGCACCGGCCCGCTGGCGCCGTTACTGCGGCCACACGCCCGGCACCTGGAGGGCGTCGATCTTTCCCAGGAAATGGTCGAACAAGCGCGGCGGCAAAACCTGTATGACACGTTGGTGGAAGACGATTTAGAACAATACTTGGCCACGGCGGGCCTGAGATTCGATGCCATCGTCTGTGCCGCGGTGCTGGTGCATTTCTATGAGCTCGACCAGATCCTGAGCAAGTTCTGGCGGGTTTTGAGTGACGATGGGTT
>JAKZSO010000101.1:0-4840 GCA_047517625.1 Alphaproteobacteria bacterium | reverse complement strand
CGCCTACAACATGCGCCGTCTGGTCCAACTGGAGCGCCTCGCCGCGGCGGTGTGACAATACTCCGAGTAGGAGATCGCCTGGGCACGGTCTTGAAGCGGAGATAGCTCAATTGGAGCGCGGGAAACTCCCGGAAATTCCGGTGCCTGCATGGCCGCAGACGGCCACAGCCTGTTTAACCAATCATCCTCTGTCAAATCGCGAATTCTTAGAGGTGCCCATTAGATACGCCGATCCAGGCGCGGAATTTCTCGACCATCAGGGCCGTACTCTGCCCGATCTGTTTTGGCGTTTTGACAGCCATCTAAACTCTGTGGGCAACGGGCTTCTGGCAAGGACAGTCGCACCTCGAATCACCGAAATTTGGCGGCCACCGGCACGCTGACTTTGAGCAAAATCGATCGGGATGCATGGGGCTTTGTTCGGTCCAGGCCACCGTTTCGGTTTCAAAATCCCCTGTGCGTACCGCGGATTTCGGATCGTGGAAAGAACTGGTAGGGTTCGCGCCGGATAATCGAAATGCCAATATAAAAAGGCCCGAAGTCTAAATGGCAGCTCAAAGAAATGTTGCCGCCGCCCGGGTTTTGCTTCCAGTGATTGCGGTTGCAGCGGCCTTCCGTGTTGCAGTGTTTGTCGGGACGCTGATCTGGCCGATAGCAAATGAGCGCGGTTCGCTGGTTTCCCCCAGACTTGCGCAGGGCTATTTCGATTTTCAATTTTATTTGGATTCGTTGGCGCGCTACCGCGGGTCGTGGATGGGGATTGTCGAAGAATTCGCCCAATTTTATCAGGCGCCGTTCGACACCCAAGTAATCCAGCTGATTTCCGGACCGATTTTTCCTCTGGTCATGGAAATATTTTCCTATGGGCCCGGAAACTTCTTGCCCCTGGCCATACTCTACCTGCTTGTCAGTATTGGCTTGTCGGCAGCGTGGTTGATCTGGCTATAAAAAAGGGCGTCAGCACGCCGTGGCTGATCATTTTTGCCCTGATCCCCAATCCGGTTTGGTTCACGCTTGTCATTAGCCCGGATTTGTTGTTTGCCGCACTGTTTGTCGCTTTTTTTCTGCTGTATTTCGAAGTCCGGCCAAGCTTTGGGCAGACCACCGCATGGGTGTTGATTTTGGCGGCGATGCTGCTGCTGCGCCCCAACGGATTTTCGATCCTGGTTTTCGTTGCCGCTCATGCCGGCTGGACAATGATCCAAAGCCGACGGATCGATGTTCGTCGATCCGTGTTGGTTTTGGCTCTGTTGGTGGTCTTCGGTCTGTACCTCTACCCGTATTTTTTGACCGAAATGCAAAAAGCCGGCGGGGTGCTTAGATATTTTGGCTACACACCATCCGAATACGTCAGCGGTATTTTACCAGGGTTCCCGGGTTGGATTGATCGGCCATTGTCGTGGGCGGCATTGGTCGGTGCAAAATTGGTCTATTTTGTCGGGCTTCGTCCCAGCGACGGGGTGACCGACACGCTTTTTGTCATCGCCCGCGGCGGCGCCGGGGTGATCTTGCTGCCCGGAATCTTGTATTTATTCTGGGCCGGCCGGCGCAGGGAAATGGCGCTGATCGCCCTGTACTGCCTGCCTATTCTGCTGGGGCCCGCACAAGACAGATATTATCTGCCGATCTATCCCATCCTGTTTCTGTATGGGGTTCGGTTCTACGACGGCGTTTGGCGCACCCTGTCCATGAGCCGACGGCGCCAGCCCACGCAAATTTGAAGCCCTCTGGGGGTTTTGGCGCCCGTTTGCCCGGGCATTGCGCTTGACAGACCGGGCTTGGACCCCGTTCATTACCCGGCCGAACGGAACCCCGGCACCCGGCGGCCCCGCCCAAATTGAAAGCGCCTCCATGGACCACCTCGACGCCCTGGAAAGCCAGAGCATTTACGTATTTCGCGAAGCGTTTAACCGCATTCGCAACATTGCCATGCTGTGGTCGCTGGGCAAGGATTCCAATGTGATGGTTTGGCTGGCCCGCAAGGCGTTTTTTGGCCATATCCCTTTTCCGGCCGTGCACATTGATACCGGGAAGAAATTCAAGGAGATGTATGAATTTCGCGACCGCTATGTGCAGGAATGGGGTCTGAATTTCATCAGTGGCGATTGCCCGCCGGTGGAAGCCATGGACGCGTCCTTGCCGCCCGCTGCCCGGTCAGCGGCGCGCAAAACCGCGGGCCTGAAGACCATGATAGAAGCCCAGGAATGGGATGGCATTTTTGCGGGAATACGCCGCGACGAAGAGGGCACCCGGGCGAAGGAGCGGTATTTTTCGCCGCGATCCGGCGCCGGGGGTTGGGATCCCAAAAATCAGCCGCCGGAGTTCTGGGGACAATTCAACACAGATTTTCCGCCGAACACCCACCTGCGCATTCACCCGCTACTCCATTGGACTGAAATCGATATCTGGCGCTACACCCAGCGCGAGGGCATCCCGACTGTGAGCCTCTATTTTGCCAAAAACGGCAAACGCTATCGCTCCCTCGGCGATGAAGACATTACCTCGCCGGTGGCCTCGGACGCCACGACCATTGGCGACATCATAACTGAGCTTGAGACCACCAAGATCGCGGAACGCCAAGGCCGGGCCATGGACCACGAGTCCGAGAACGCTTTCGAGCGCCTGCGTGCCGATGGCTACATGTAGGGTTTTGAGTGTGACCAACGGCTCGGCAGAAACCCTCAAGGTCGCCATCGTCGGCCATGTCGACCACGGCAAATCGACATTAGTGGGGCGGTTGTTGCACGACACCGGCAGCCTGCCCGACGGCAAACTGGAAGCGATCCAAGAGGTGTGCAGGCGACGCGGCGTGCCGTTCGAATTGGCGTTTTTGATGGACGCCTTGCAAGCCGAGCGCGACCAGGGCGTTACCATCGACACATCACAAATTTGGTTTCGCACTGCGCGGCGCCAGTACGTGATTATCGACGCACCGGGCCACAAGGAATTCTTGAAAAATATGATCACCGGGGCGGCTGCGGCGGACGCGGCGCTTTTGGTGATCGACGCGGACGAGGGCGTCAAAGAGCAATCCCGGCGCCACGGCTACCTATTGCATCTGCTTGGTGTGCGCCAAGTGACGGTTGCTATCAACAAGATGGACTTGGTCGGCTATGACCAAAGCCGATTCGAGGCGATCAAGCGCGAATACAACACTTACTTGTCGGAAATCGGGGTGACCGCCACCCACATTATTCCGGTGTCGGCGCGAGAAGGCGACACTGTGGCTTCACGTTCCCAGGCCATGGCCTGGTACGAGGGGCCGACGGTTTTGGAAGCCCTGGATTACTTCCAAGTAGTCACCCAGCCGGAAGGTCTGCCGCTGCGCATGCCGGTCCAAGACGTCTACCGGTTTGATGATCGCCGGATCATTGCTGGGCGGATCGAATCAGGAATCCTACGCACCGGTGACACGGTGCTGTTTTCGCCCTCGAACAAAACCGGGAAAATCCGGTCCATCGAGGTTTGGGGTTCCGCCAGACCGCCCCTGGAGATTACGGCCGGTCACAGCATTGGCTTTACCCTGAAAGATCAAGTCTTTGTCGAGCGCGGAGAAGTAGTGAGCCACGAGGTAGACCCGCCGGTGGAAACGGATGTTTTCCGGGCCCGGGTGTTTTGGCTCGGCGACAAAAATTTGGTTGTGGGCAACAGCTACGCGATGAAATTGAATACTGCGGAAGCGGAAATCCGGGTTCAGTCCATCCAGCACGTGATTGATACCGGCGATCTTTCAACCACTCCCTCTGATCTGGTGGAACGCAACGGCGTCGCCGAGGTCGTTCTGCGGTCCGACCGCATCCTGGCCTTGGACGAATTCGCCGATGCCCCAGCCGGCGGTCGCTTCGTCTTGCTGGACGGGTACACCATCGCCGGCGGCGGCATCATTTCCATGGAAGGCTATGCGGATCAGCGTCAACTGACCACCGTTCGGTCCACAAATATCCAGCGCGTGGAGCACGCTGTTTCCACGGATGCCCGGTCCAGGCGGAATGGCCATGCGGGCGGTGTGTTGTGGCTGACGGGATTGTCCGGATCCGGAAAATCCACCTTGGCGGTGGCGCTTGAGAGACGATTGTTCAATTTGGGATACCAAGTCTATGTGCTTGACGGCGACAATGTGCGCCACGGGCTAAACGCTGACCTGGGCTTTGCCCCAGAGGAGCGGGCGGAAAACATTCGCCGGGTGGGCGAGGTCGCCGCGCTGATGAGCCGATCAGGCCTGGTGGTCATCACCGCGTTCATTTCCCCGTACCGATCGGATCGCGCCCGCGCCCGCAAAGCCACCGGTGACCGCTACCACGAAATTTATGTAAAGGCCGATTTGGCCACTTGCGAAGCCCGGGATCCAAAAGGCCTGTACGCCAAGGCCCGGGCCGGCAAGATTTCTGATTTCACCGGCATTTCGGCACCGTACGAAATCCCTGACGACCCGGATCTGGAAGTCGACACCATGTCTTTGGACGTCGACGCAGGGGTGGAGTCTATTGTCGAGTATGTGCACGGACGATTTGACGCTGACCCCGAACTTCAAAGGGCGGCGGGGAAGGCTCTCTGAACGGAGGATGTTCGCCCTTGGCCGCGGTCCAGACCGGAGTGTGTCAAATTAGCACTCAGGAGGGTTGGTTCGTGCAGATTTGTCACGATCCCGACTTGCAGAATTGGCTAAAATGCCGTTTAGTGTGGTGAATGGAGGGCTGCGCGCCTTGAAAAGGCCGCGCCCAAGTCGTCACCGTGACCTTTGTGGATATTCTCATCAGTACCGTAACTGGTGAGGTCATTGGCCCTGCAGCGATTGGCGATCCAGTCGTGGGCGGCGGGGGTCCTGACCTTCGATTCGGCC
>JAKZSO010000100.1:0-4117 GCA_047517625.1 Alphaproteobacteria bacterium | reverse complement strand
GGGCTTTCGGGCGGCTGGAACTACGGATATTATTTCCCATGGTGTCGTTCTCCCTTTTGGGTTTGCAGCACCCGGAGCCTAACGGCCCCAGGAGAGCGACACCTACCTCAACTTTTCAACATCGACCGGGACATCCCCCGGATTCACGCGACATTGTGGTTGCCGATCAGATTCACGCGCCCTCAGAGGGCGCGATCCTTATTGGTTGCCGTTCGGATTCACGCGCCCTTAGAGGGCGCGATCCGCACTCTGTCACGATCTGCTCGCGCGACTAGCTTAACGATGCAAATCAGGGTCGCCCGACCAGCTTCCCGATTCAGCGGCGTTCCTGGCGGGCGACCTGCTTCGGAGTCATTCCCTCCCTCGCTTGCGAGGGAGCACCTGCGGTGGGCGGAACGGGCGGGCATGTCCCCTCCCTCGCTTGCGGGGGAGGGTTAGGGAGGGGGTGAGTTATGGCCCGAAAACTGGGCGGTTGAATTCGTCGCGGTGCTCCCAAGGCAAGCGCACGATGACGCCAGGTTGCCAAATGCCAACGCCGTCGGCTTCGGCCGCATTTTGGGCTTCGATGTACTTGTCGGTCTGAGGCAGGAACGCATAGGCCAGTCCTGACCGGATCAGGGACTCAGCTACGTCTTTGCCGTTCACCGTGCAAATCATGTAGGGGAATGCCACGTAATTGAATTCACCGGTCGGGGTGCATTCGAACGGGCCCTCGTCAATCAGAATGGCCAAGCCGCGGACAGCGTTGGCGTAGCAGCCAAACAACACCCCATTGGCGGTGCAGTACCGATCCATGTCCGGGTCAGGGGCATCAACGCCATACAAGGAAATGCGCGCCCCATTGATGGTGATCTGATCCGCTTGAAGCGGTTCGGCCACGCCCGTAACAACACCCTGGGCCACCGCCGCGGTTGAAAAGCCCACAAGCGCCAGCGCCACAATCATTAGTGTCCGCATTTTCCCAATCCTCCGCCAAATCGACAACGCGCCCAGTTCTAGCAGATGGATTGGGTTCACGGGAAATAATCAGAATACTGTTCAGCCACCCACGCCGAAAATCCGGCCCAGACTAAATACGAAATCGTTGGCGGCGGCGTCCTGGTGGCAGGCGTGGCAGCCATCGATATCGGCGCTGGAAAGGCGCCCGCCGGTTAAGCGGAAGGCCGCGAACTCCCAATCCCCGGCGCCGCCGTCGTCGCCCCAGCCATCCTGCTTTTCCATCACCCATGCCGCATCCATGCGGCCGACCCGGAAGTTGCCATCGGCTTCAATAATCGGATCTTTGTAGGCATCCAGCGTTGCCTTGTAGACCTCCATGATCAGTACCGTTCCGGCCGGCAAGGGCCCGCCCGCCGCCGCGTTGGCAAGGGCCACAGGCGCAAACAGATCCCGGCGAGTTTTTTCATCCGGGTTGTTGATCACCGCGTAGCGCACCCAGTCGGCCGACGCGGCATAGCCCTTTGGGAATGCAACTTTGGTCGCGTCCTGGGCCTGAGCAAATCCGATCGCAAGTGAAATTCCAGCCGCGGCAACCGCCATCGCCACTGTCCGGGCCGTTCGGTTCGTTCGAGTCATTGGAAGGTCCTCCTTGGCACCACACTAGGTCGGGACAAGCCGCCCGTCACATCCCGGTTACGTGAACACTCAAAGCGCTTAGGCGTTTTCTGCCGGGCAGAAATTGCCGAGGTAGGCAAAATGCGCCGCCCGGGAACGGCCCGTGATTGGCGCCGACCCTTGGCTACGGGCGAAAGCCCGAAAATCCGCGAGTCCCGGCGTTCTCAGGCCCTTGAAAGGCCCTGTGCGTTGACGACCGATTAACCAGGCCAGCGGTCCAGAACTTGCCGTTCTTCGGTCTTTCTCCGCCATTTTCTGGCGAATCTCGTTTGGTGATCGGCACGTAACAGGGAAACCACCGAGACCATGACCCTTCGCACCGAAAAAACGCTCGAGGTTGCACAACGCGCTATCGGCATTGAAGTCACGGAAAACGCGATGGACTTGCCCGGCGGTCAAACCGTTGTGCCGGCGGAAAACCAGGAGTCTTTCCAAAAATGAACGAGATCTCTCAGCAAAAAACGGGCTCCACCGCCAGGCTGATCGCCCACGAGATCCGCGGCGCGTTTGGGGCCGTAGTCGAACCGCTCAGCGGCGCGGACATCGTGACCAGCGGTATGATTTCCGAAATCTTGATCACCGATGGCGCCGTAAAATCTACCATTGAGGTTCCCGGCGCCCGTGGCGCCAAGCCCACCGACCGGTCTGGATGATGGCAGGGTCAGACTTTATTCCGGCGAAGAATTCGGTACCACCCAATATGGGGGCGTCTTCCCCGATCGATATAGCCGCCAATTCGGGTTCGATTGCGGCCACAGTTGACACTCCCGAAACGCCGAAACTCGCCCAGTTCCAACGATCATTCCGGAAAAAGGGCTACGTCATTGCCCGCGACCTCCTGCCCCGGCACCTCGTCGATGATGTTGTAGACAGGATTGAGGCAGAGGTGGTGCCGTTCACCGGCCTGCTGCCCCGGCATCCGCCGGACGAGAACGCCGAATTTGCAAGCGTGGCGAACAAATTCTCCGCCGATGGCGTGCTGCTCAGCTCGATCATGAATCCCCATTCGCTGGACGTTGCGGAAATTGCAGGATTTTCCGAGGCCGCCAGACAGCTGATCAAGGCAAAGGAAATCTCCCAGTGCTTGGCCGCCTTGGACGGTCACCTGCGCCACCTTCTGCATCAAGTCATTCTATTCTTTGTCTGCCCGGACACCCCGCCCCACATCGATAGCTTTGGCACCGATACCTGGCCCCGGGGCGGCGCATTTACGGTTTGGATTCCGCTTGAGACGATTCAAGCCGACGCCGGGCCACCGTTTATTTACCCAGGCGACCAATTGCCGGAACTACAGCTTGAAATCGGTGACGACAGCCCGATTTGGAGCCACGAAAATCCCAATCACCAGGCAGGCATGGCCTATAGCCGGGCATTGGAGCAACACATCGCCGACCATGCCGGGGCGCCCGCGGTGATGGACGTCGGCCCTGGCGATGTTGTGTTTTGGAGTTCGGTTGCGGTTCATGGCTCGATGCCGGTGCTGAGCCCGGGTGCCAGCCGCCGCTCTCTTCAGGTGCTAACCTGCCCGGCGGGAGTCGATGTGGGCTCGTATCTAGGTGCTGGCCCGGATTGGGTCGAGCGCCATCGGCGAATATTCAGTCAACGCCGCGCTGGGTAGATCCGATCGAACCTATTGCCGGCGTTCAGATTCACGTGGCGCAAGCGCCACGATCTGCACTTGTTGCCGGCGTTCAGATTCACGTGGCGCAAGCGCCACGATCTGCACTTAAACCCGGTCCAACCAGCAGGTGTCGGGCGCGCGCTCAGGGGCCATGCCATGAGATCGGAACAGCCGGAAATACGCCGGCCCGGCCTCCTTGGGCGAGCGGCTTTCGATCATGTCAGGCAGGTCGTCGTTGGTGAGATTAATGCGTAGGCGGGCAAGGCCATAATGGCGGCCAACCGCTGACAGGGCGTCGTCGAAGTTCTCCGGCGGCCTGGCGAATTCCATCACGGTGACAGACACCTTGCCGGCCGCGACGACGGCGTACCAGCTGGGCGCCTCTGGGGTCCCGCCTCAAAATCCTTGAAGCGCCCCGGCCCAGGGGAACCCCGGATTGATACTGGTCCAGCGGCCGGTCTTCATCTGCCGCTTCACAGACCGCAAGGGATCGGCCCGGCGCAGTGCCTCGAAACCACCGTGACGGACTTCCGCCAAAGGCGCTGAACCATTTTGACCAGTTCCTTTGGGCACGGAAATCTTGCTGTAGGCTTCCCGGCCAAGGACGGAAAAACCCAAATTCTGATAAAATCCGATCAATTCTTCCCGCGCCCACAGCATAATGAATTGCGCGCCGTCACCTTCTTCCATGTGCACCGCGGCGTCCATTGCGGTGCCCAACCCCTCTCCCCGACGATCCGGGTGGGTGCAAACGAATCCCATATTGGTGCCTGGCGTTCCGTCATCGGCAATCCACGACCGCGCGAACAAACCGCCATCCAGTTGCCCGGTCTCGCCCCGCCATCCGATCACGCGATCGCCGGCCAGGGGTAAATCCTGGGC
>JAKZSO010000099.1:0-32968 GCA_047517625.1 Alphaproteobacteria bacterium | reverse complement strand
GTTGCTCGCACTTGGCCAGGGCCATTTGCAGAATGACCGCTTGATGCTGCCGCCGGGGCAGAACGCGGTCGCGGCGTTCAATCAGGCCCTTGTTCTCGACCCCGAAAACGCCGAGGCATTGGCGGGGTTGGAACAGGTTGGTGATCGCTACGGGGTGTTGGCAGCCAGCCTGCACGACCAGGGCCGCCTCGACGAGGCAACGGAATATGCCCGCCGCGGTCTGGAGGCCGTACCCGGCCACGACGGCCTTATGGCCGTTCTCGCCGGGGTCATGGATGCCCGCGCCGCCGAAGCGCAGCAACAGGCGGAAGAAATCGAGCGCCGCGCCGGCGAAGTCGCCGCCCTTGAAGCTGTAGCCGAAAAGCGCCGGCTTGCCGATCAGGCGGCCCAGACGTTGCGCCTTCGCCAATTCCTGATCGGACCGGGGATCGACGTTCGTATCATCTTCCTGCTAACCGACGACGACCTCGCCATTATTGCGCGGACCTACAGCGTCGCCTTGTCGATCATCGGCGATGGCGACTCCATGGACTGGGTAACGGCAGAGGGCCGCATCGAGGGAACAATATCGGCGGTCGCGACTTTCCGGCTGGCTGACGGCCGCCAATGCCGGGAGTACCGCCAGACCTTCACCGCCGGGCAAATCACTGCCTCCTCGATCGGCACGGTCGCATGCCAACAGACGGACGGAGGCTGGCAACTATTCCTGGAGTGATCCCGGGGCTAATTTTCCGCTGAATCTAAATCTGTAGTAGCTATAGGAAGGATGGGTGATGCCTTACCAAATTGGACAAGCAAATGGCGGAAAAAATTTCGATCGGGGCGGCGGCGGACAAGACCGGTGTAAAAACCGAGACCATTCGGTTTTACGAACGGGAAGGGTTGATTCGACCACCCTTGCGTACCGACGGCGGCCACAGGGTTTACGACTCTGATCGCATCGAGCGCTTGGCTTTCATCCACCGGGCGCGGGAACTGGGGTTTCCGCTGAACCAAGTGCGCAGCCTATTCCAGATGGTGGATGAGCCCGGCCATACCTGCGGTGAGGTCGGTGAACTGGCCGGGAGCCATCTTGAAACCGTGCGATCCCGGATCGCTGACCTGCGGGCCATGGAAAAAGTACTGCAGGGAATGGTTTCGAGTTGCAGCGGTGGCACGGTGCCGGAGTGTCCGATCATCGGCACACTTCAGCCTGCGAACTAGGGGTCGAGGGTTTCGGCCACCACCGGATTAACCAAGGTGCCAACACCTTTGATCTCGACTTCGACCGTATCGCCATCCTTCAGGTAGATGGGAGGTTTGCGGGCATACCGGACCCCGGACGGGGTGCCGGTAATGATGACGTCATCCGGAATCAGGACGGTGAACCTGGAAATGTAGGGCGATCAGTGCCGCCACGCTGTCGCTAAGATCATCGAGCCGCCCATTCTGCAACGCCGTGCCATTGACCCGAGTTTCCAAAGTCATTTGGCCCCAGTCGGGAACCGCGTCAGGGGTGGTGGGCCAGGGGCCAAACCCGCCCGTGGAGGGAAAGTTCTTGCCGGCGGTGAATTGGCTTGAATGGCGCTGCCAGTCCCGGACGCTGGCATCCTGATAACAGGAATATCCGGCGACAAAATCCAGCGCCTGGGACTCTGGGATTCGCCGCCCCTCGCGGCCGATAATCACGGCAAGCTCGCCTTCATAATCCAACCGTTCGGATTCCGCCGGTTTGATCAACGACTGGCGGTGGCCGACCTGGGTGTTGGCATAGCGGACAAAAAGTGTCGGGTGTTCCGCCTTGGGCTTTCCGGTTTCCAGGCGGTGGGACTCGAAGTTCAGGCCAACACAAACAATCTTGGATGGCCCCGGGATCACCGGCAAAAATTCGATATCGGCTTCAGCGAAATCTGCCGCATCGGCCACGGCGGCAGCCCCGGCGTCGGTGAGCCGGCCGGTTGCCAGGGCATGGCGCAGGGATTGGATGCCCCGATCGGCCATCCGCGGGCCAAGATCGACAATCCCACCGCTATTATTGACCACGCCGAAGCTGTCCCGCCCGGCCGCTCTGAAACTCGCGAATTGCACGGCTGTCCTCCTCGGTTCAAGTTGCCACAATGGCGGCAACAACGATCTCGGCCATACTTTACGATCCGAGATCAAGAACCCTTTGCGTGGCGGCCAAAATCTATGAAGATGCAGACGCCCATGGCGACGCCGTTCCACCAATCCAGACCCAGCCCATGAGACGCGCTTTGCACGGCCCCGGTGGCTTGCCCGTGGATGTGAAACGCACCCGGCGCAAAAGCACGGTGGGCATCGCCGTCGAAAACCGCCGCGTCAAAATTTACGCACCCAAATGGGTGACCCTGCGGGAAATCCAGGAAATCATCCTCAGGCGGGGCCCGTGGATCGATCGCCAGATTCAGCTCCAGGCCGCCCGCCCAATCACGGCGGAGAGACTGTTCGTGGACGGTGAGACTCTGCCGTTTCTGGGAGGCCAATTTACGTTAAAGGTTGGCGTTGCCAGCCGCCCGTCGGTGGTCCTGAGCGGCGGCGAAATCGTGGTGTCCTTGTTGCCCGAGAACGGCATGTTGCCCTTCGATGGCGAGGCGTTTTTGGCGGGGCGCGGCAACGACGTCCGCACCCAGTTGATGGCGTGGTACCAGTCCCAGGCCGAGGAAATTTTGACCAAAGCCACCAGCCATTTTGCGAACCGGCTGGGCGTTGTCCCCAGCGCAATCACCGTGCGCCAATATCGCAGCCAATGGGGCAGCTGCAGCATCAGCGGCCACATCCGCCTAAACCGCCGGGTCATTTTCGCAAACCGCGAGATCGCTGAATACGTCGCCGCCCACGAAGTTTCGCATTTGCAGCATCACGACCATTCGTCCCGGTTCTGGGATTGCGTCGGAGCCCTGGACCCGGAGTTCCGTGAGCACCGAGATTGGTTGCGGGAGCACGGTTCCACCCTGAACGTATGATGGCGGCACCGCTCGTCATATTGCGGGGCATCCATGTGACCTTTGGCGGGATGCCCCTGCTGGAGGGGGCGGCCCTTTCCATATCAACGCGCGATCGCCTGTGCCTGGTGGGCAGAAATGGATCGGGAAAATCCACACTGCTGAAGATTGTCGCCGGGATGATCGAGCCAGACAGCGGCGAACGCACCGTCCGCCAGCGGACATCGATCAACTATCTGCCGCAAGAGCCGGATTTGGCCGGGTTCGCCACCACACTGGATTATGTGGCGGCGGGATTGGAAGACGAACGTCCCACCAGCCGCGCTTTGGGTTTGCTGGATCACCTGGGATTCGATGGCGGCGAAAGCACGGCAACCCTGTCGGGGGGCGAGGCCCGGCGCTGTGCCCTGGCCCGAGTCTTGGCCCCTGAGCCCGACGTATTGTTGCTGGACGAGCCCACTAATCATCTGGACTTGCCGACCATCGAATGGCTCGAGGAAGAATTGAGCCGTCTGCGATCGGCGCTGGTTTTGGTCAGCCACGACCGCCGGTTCTTGCAGACCCTGTCCAAAAAGACCCTGTGGCTGGATCGCGGCAAGGTCCGGCGTCTGAACCGGGGCTTTGAGAAGTTCGAAGGCTGGCGTGACACCTTCTTGGAGCAGGAGGAACTGGATCGCCACAAGCTGGATCGAAAAATTGTCGCTGAAGAGCATTGGGTGCGTTACGGCGTCACCGCCCGGCGCAAACGCAATCAGAACCGGCTGCGGGCGCTGCGGGCGCTGCGCCAAGATCGCCGGGAACACATCGGCCCCGCCGGTTCCGTCAAAATGACCCACAGCGAAACCGACTTATCGGGAAAGCTGGTGCTGGACGCCGAAGGGATTTCAAAGAGCTTCGGCGGCCGGCCGCTTATTCGCGATGTCTGGGTGCGGGTGCTGCGCGGCGACCGCCTTGCCATCGTTGGCCCCAACGGGTCCGGAAAAACCACGCTGCTGCGGCTATTCACCGGCGCCTTGACCCCGGACGCGGGCATCGCCATCCACGGATCCAATCTGCAAACCGTCAGTTTGGACCAGCGCCGGGAAAAATTGGATCCCAAGCAGGCCTTGGCGGACGCCCTGACCGGGGGGAACAGCGACCAAGTCGCGGTGGGCGGAAAATCCCGCCATGTCATGGGCTACATGAAGGATTTCTTGTTTTCACCGGAACAAGCCCAGACCCCGGTCGGCGCTTTGTCAGGCGGTGAACGGGGCCGTCTGATGCTAGCCCGGGCGCTGGTGACCCCATCAAACCTGTTGGTGCTGGACGAACCCACCAACGACCTGGATTTGGAAACCCTGGACCTGCTGCAAGAAATGCTGGCGACGTATGCGGGCACGGTTCTGTTGGTCAGCCACGACCGCGACTTCATCGACCGGGTGGCGACTTCGGTGCTGGCGGCCGAGGGCGATTGCCGGTGGACCGAATACGCCGGTGGCTATTCTGACATGATAGCCCAGCGCGGCTCCGGGGCGGATCCCCATGTCACGGCGCCGACGGCCCGGCCCTCTGGCTCCGCGGCCAAAAAACCTGCCGCGCCACGCTCCCAGTCAAAGCGCCGCCTGGGCTTCAAGGAAAAGCACGCCCTGGAATCCCTACCCGGCATCATTTCCCGTTTGGAGCAGACGATTTCGATATTGCAGGCGGAACTAACCGACCCGGCCCTTTTCCAGCGCAACCCGGACGCCTTTGACGCCAAGGCATCTGAATTGGAATCCGTCCTGAACGAATTGTCCAAAGCCGAAGACCAGTGGCTCGCTCTGGAAACCTTGCGCGAAGAACTGGAGCGCTGAGGCGTCTTTGGCCCCCAGCTGCCCGCGGGCTAGATGATCTGGCTTAGGAAAAGCTTGGTGCGGTCGGACTGAGGATTCTCAAAGAATTCCTTGGGTGAATTCTCCTCCACGATTTGACCGGCATCCATGAAAATCACCCGGTCGGCGACTTGGCTGGCGAACCCCATTTCGTGGGTGACCACCAACATGGTCATGCCGCTTTCTGCCAGGTCGACCATCACATCAAGCACTTCCTTGATCATTTCGGGATCAAGCGCCGACGTTGGTTCATCGAATAACATGATGTTGGGGCGCATACACAAGCTGCGAGCGATGGCCACGCGTTGCTGCTGACCCCCCGACATTTGGCCGGGATATTTGTTGGATTGTTCCGGGATTTTGACCCTCTCCAGATACTCCATCGCCGCCCGGTCGGCTTCCTCCTTGGGAATCTTGCGCACCCAAATTGGAGCCAATGTGCAGTTTTCCAACACTGTTAAATGCGGAAACAGATTGAAGGACTGGAACACCATTCCGACCTCGCGGCGAACGGCGTCAATGTTCTTCAGATCATTGGAAAGCTCGGTGCCGTCAACAACAATGGACCCCTGTTGGTGATGTTCCAGACGGTTGATACAGCGAATCAAGGTGGACTTACCGGACCCTGATGGCCCGCAGATCACAATCCTTTCCCGCTTCTTAACCGTCAGGTCGATATCGCGCAATACATGAAGAACCCCGAACCATTTGTTCAGGCCACGGATTTCGATGATGGCGTTTGTATCCGTACCGACGGCGCCTGGGTTTGTGTCAGTCATTAAAGCACTGTCTCCTTTCAGCGCGAGGTGTCCAGGCGCCGCTCGAGGCCCAACGAATACCGGGAAATTGAAAAGCAAACGGTGAAAAACGCCAGCGCGATAATTGCATAGGTTTCGATGCCAAGACCGACCCAGTCCGGGTTCGCCACCATCGACCGGCCAATGTTCAGAATGTCGAACAAGCCAATGACGATGACCAACGTCGTGTCCTTGAACAAGGCGATGAACGTATTGACGATACCGGGAATGGAATACTTTAACGCCTGGGGCAGAATGATCAGGCCCATGGATTTCCAGTAGCTTAAGCCCAGAGCCTGAGCGGCTTCGTGCTGGCCCCGGTCGATCGCCGCAAGACCGCCGCGAATGACCTCGGCCATATAGGCGGAGGCAAAGGCGGTGACAACGACGATCACCCGGATGATCAAATCCACACTGAACTGGGGCGGCAAAAACAGCGGCAAAAGAATGGCTGCGGTGAACATCATGGTGATCAGGGGAACGCCCCGGAACACTTCAATGAAAGCGACCGAAAAAATCCGGACAATGGGAAGCTGGGACCGCCTGCCCAGCGCCAACAAGATCCCAATGGGCAAGGACAGCACGATTCCCGACAGCCCCACCGTGATGTTCAGCATGAAGCCACCGAACTTGTTGGTCGGAATTTCTTCCAAGCCGAATCCGCCGACCAACAGAAGCGTGGCGACAACCGGATACGCCAGCGAAAACCAGCGCAGGTAGCGGGCGTACGGCACATTTTCGAAAAGCAGCGGTGCCATGGCCGGGATCAGCAGCACGAGGGCGATGTTTACCCGCCAGGTTTGTTCAGCCGGATAGAATCCGTACAGGAATTGCCCGATGCGTTGATCCAGAAATACCCAGCATGCTCCGGGATTCTCGCACGCGAACCTGTCCGTGCCCTCGAACGTGGCATCGAAAAACGCCCAAGTAATCAGGGGCGGAACAATCAGCCAAACCACGTAAAGGCCGAGGAACGTCAAGCCAGCGTTCAACCACGACGACAGCAAATTGGTGCGCAGCCAGCCGACCACTCCGACGGTCGATCCCGGGGCCGCGCGATTTTCAATCATCTCAGTTTGAGATCTGAAGAATCCAGTAGTCATCGGTCCACCAACGCAATCCGGGAATTGTACCAATTCATGAATGCCGAGGTCGCAAGGCTTAGGCTGAGGTACACTGCCAACCAAATAGCGACAATTTCAATGGAATGACCGCTCTGGTTCAACGCGGTATTGCCCACCGAAACAAGATCCTGGTATCCGACCACAATCGCCAACGATGAATTCTTGGTCAGGTTCAAATACTGGCTGGTAAGCGGCGGGACAATGACCCGCAGCGCCTGGGGAATAACCACCTTGCGCATGGTTTGGCCGGGGCGCAGGCCCAGGGCGTAGGACGCCTCGGTTTGGCCTCTGCTGACCGCCAGGATGCCGGCGCGCACTGTCTCGGCGATGAACGATCCGGTGTACAGCGTCAGCGCCCACCACAGCGCCACAAGCTCTGGGGTGATGTTTATGCCACCGGAAAAATTAAAGCGTCCGGGAACCGGTATATCCCAGCCCAGGGGCCGTCCCAACATCAGGAACAACAGTGCCGGGAACAAAAAGATCAACATCAAATTGACCCACAGGTTGGGAAAACCCTGGCCGGTCGCTACCCTGCGCCGGGTAGCCCAGCCGGAAATGATCATCGCCACGAACAATCCGATGATTGCCGTCACCATGACCAAACCAAAGCCTGGCTCAGCCACCGGCGCCGGCAGCCGAACTCCGCGGTTGTTCAGAAAAACCGCGTCGCCAATGGATAGGCTGTCTGCGACACGGGGCAGCCCGGTAAGGATGGTCCACCAAAATATGATCTGCAGCAGCAACGGCACGTTCCGGGTGCCCTCAACGTAGACCCCGGCCATCCGCGAAACCAACCAGTTGTTGGATAAGCGCAACACCCCCATGACGAAGCCAACGATGGTCGCGGTTATAATGCCCAGCACGGAAACCAGCAGAGTGTTCAGAAGCCCAACCAGAAGCGCCCGGCCAAAGGTCGAGGTCGACGAGTATTCGATGAGATTTTGATTGATCTCGAAAAACGCCTGGTCCGCCAAAAACGCGAACCTTATTTCCAGGCCGGCTTTTTCGAGGTTAACGTTGGTGTTGACAACCAGAAAAAGAACAAAGGCCGCCAGGCCGCCGACCAGGAAAATCTGGGCCGCGATTCCGCGAGCCCGCTCGTTGGTCCACAGGCTTCCCTGGCCCGAACCGGATGGTTGATTTGTCGCCATGGTCAAACCTTGGGCCTCTCCCAATTTTCAAGGAGAGGCCCGCAGTTCGGTTTGTTTAGCGCATCGGCGGTGCGTAAAGAATCCCGCCGTCCTTGTACAAAGCGTTCTGGCCGCGCGCGAGGCCCAACGGTGTGTCTGTTCCGAGATAGCGCTCGAACAGTTCGGCGTAATTGCCGACGGCAGCGATCACATCCACCGCCCAATCAGCGCGCAGGCCCAGCATGGCGCCAAGCGAGCCTTCGGATCCCAGCATCCGGTTAATTTCCGGGTTGTTGGTGCCTGCAGCCATCGACCGAACGTTGGCCTGGGTGACGCCAAGTTCCTCGGCGTTAATCAGGACGTTCAGGGTCCAACGTGCAATGTCGGCCCATTCGTCATCGCCCTGGCGAACCAAAGGCCCAAGGGGTTCCTTTGAGACAATTTCCGGGAAGACCATATGGTTTTCCGGGTCTTCAAAGGTCGACTTGGTGGCGGCAAGGCCCGATGCATCCGTTGTGTACACATCGCAGCGCTCAGCCAGATAAGCCACACGGGCTTCTTCATTGGTCTCAATCGGAACCGGCTCATAGGTGATGCCGTTAGCACGGAAGAAATCAGCCAGATTCAGTTCGGTGGTCGTGCCGGTCTGGATGCACACCGACGCGCCGTCCAGCTCGGTCGCACTGGTTATCCCCAAAGACTTTCTGCCGATGAAGCCCTGGCCGTCATAATAAATGACGCCAACAAAGGTGAAGCCGAGGTCCACATCCCGGGAAAATGTCCAGGTCGTGTTCCGAGACAACGCATCAATTTCTCCCGAAGCCAAAGCCGGGAACCGGTTGGCGCCGGTCAGATTGTGGTATTCGACGGCGTTTCCATCACCGAGGACTGCTGCGGCCAGAGCCTTGCAGTAGGCGGCATCAAAACCGATCCAATTGCCAGCGTCATCGGTGTAGGCGAACCCGGGCAAGCCGGTGTTGATCCCGCATTTCAGAACACCTGCCGCCTGCACGTCCGCCAGAGTCGCAGCCTGGGTTACGGTTGCCGCGCCCATGACAGACATTCCGGCAAAAGCCAAGGCAGTTGTAATTTTGGTGATTTTCATTCTTCCCTCCCAATAGTTATTCAAGAACTCACTTGGTCCGAGTGATACTGCTGTCGGCGAGACTCAAAATCAACCTGTTGGCTTGAATCTCGCCATCCGCCCTTGCCCGTGCATCGGCGTTTTGGTCAAAAAAATCAGCGAAATTCGTTGACAAGCAAGGCTTTGCGGGTATCCTCGCGGCCGGTCACAGGCGCGACCGTTACCAGCGCCCAAAACACACATTGGAAGTTCTATGTTCGCGGTCATCCGCTCTGGCGGCAAGCAATACAAGGTCGCCCAAAACGAAGTCATTGTCGTTGAGCGCATGGCTGGTGAGTCTGGATCCTCGGTGGATTTGGGCGACGTTTTGATTGTTGGCGACGGCACAAAGACGACAGTGGGCAAGCCCAACGTGGACGGCGCCAAGGTTAGGGCCACGGTGGTCGAGCACGCCCGCGCGGACAAAATCAAGGTTTTCAAGCGCAAGCGGCGCAAGGGCTACCGGCGCACCGCAGGCCATCGGCAATTGACTACAGTTCTGCGGATTTCGGAAATTACCGCCCCGGGCATGAAACCCGCCAAACAAGCGGTCGCTGCAAAGCCACAGGACGCTGCAAAGCCACAGACCGCTGCAAAGCCAAAGGCCGCTGCAAAGCCGAAGTCTGAAGCGAAAGCGGCCGCAAGACCAGAGGCTGAAGCAAAAACGGCTGCAAAACCCGATGCCAAGGCGAAACCCGCGACAAAGGCCGAAGCCGCCGGGAAGCCGAAAACCGCCGCGAAAAAGCCCGTCGCAAAGAAAAAGACTGGGGCCAAGAAGGACAAAACCGATGGCGCATAAAAAAGCAGGTGGTAGTTCGCGCAATGGCCGCGACACGGCTGGGCGCAGGCTTGGGCTGAAAAAGTTCGGCGGCCAGTCGGCGATTTCCGGCAATATCCTTGTGCGCCAGCGCGGCACAAAGTTTTTTGCTGGCGCCGACGTGGGCATGGGCAAGGATCACACACTGTTTGCCGAAGCCGACGGCCGGGTGAAGTACGCCAAAGGCCGCGCCGGTCGGACCTACGTGTCCATCGTCCCGGCAGACTGACGCACCCGAATTCGACGCCCGAAAACGCCGCGCCGGTGTGGGCGAGCGGTGCACACGCCATTCTTTGGGCGCCGATTGGCGTGGATGGTTTTTTAGGCGCGGGCCCCTCGGGTTGCCTAGGCCGCCACGGCGGCGCAATTTGCTGGCCATGAAGTTTTTAGATCAAGCAAAAGTCCACATTCGGGCGGGAAACGGCGGCGCCGGTTGCGTCAGTTTTCGCCGTGAACGAAACCTGCCCAAGGGCGGCCCCAACGGCGGCAACGGCGGCGATGGCGGCACGGTGTGGGCGGAAGGTACCGCTGGTCTAAACACACTGATCGATTTCCGCTTTCAACAGCATTTCTGGGCCAAGAACGGACGCCAGGGGGAAGGCTCTTTGCGATCGGGTGCGAGTGGCGACGATATTGTGTTGCGAGTGCCCGCGGGAACCCAGATTTTCGATGCCGACGACGATGAACTGCTGGCGGAGGTCACCGAGTCCGGCCAGCGGGTGTTGTTGGCAAAAGGCGGCGAAGGCGGCTTTGGCAACGCCCACTTTAAATCGTCCACCCGGCGCGCGCCGCGCACGGCCCAGCCCGGTGTTGCGGGGCAAGAACGCTGGGTCCGGCTTTCATTGCGCCTGATCGCCGATGCTGGAATCGTCGGGCTCCCGAACGCCGGCAAATCGACGTTTCTGGCGGCGGTGTCCCGGGCCAAGCCAAAGGTCGCCGAATACCCGTTCACCACCCTCCATCCCAGCCTCGGCGTAGCCTACACCCGCGACCGGGAATTTGTGCTGGCTGACATCCCCGGCCTGATCGAAGGCGCGCACGAAGGCACCGGGCTGGGCCACCAGTTTCTCAGTCACGTGGAGCGCTGCAAGATCCTGGTGCATTTGGTTGACGGCAACCTCGACGACGTGGCCGGGGCCTATCGCACCATCCGTGAAGAACTGGTCCAGTACGGCCACGGACTGGCCGACAAGCCGGAAATCGTCGCCCTGAACAAGTGCGACGCCTTGGGCGAGTCCGACCGCCAAGAAAAACGGACCGCCCTTAGCGCGGCAAGCGGTGGAGCGGTCATGACGATCTCGGCAGTTTCGGGCCAAGGCGTTGCCGAATTAACCGGGGCCATTGTCGACGGCCTGCCAGTCATTGAAACCGAAACCGCGCCCTCTGACGGCGAGCCGGCCGTCGGCGAGACCGCGCGGGGCTGGGCGCCATGATCAACCGGCTGACAAACGCCCGGCGCATCGTCGCCAAGATTGGCTCCGGCCTAGTGGTGGACTTGGCTTCGGGAAAGCTCCGCGGCCAATGGCTGGACTCCCTGGTCAAGGATGTGGCCCGATGCCGCAACCGTGGCCAGGACGTGGTGCTGGTGTCGTCCGGCGCCATCGCCTTGGGGCGCTCGGCTTTGGGGCTGCCCACTGGGCCGCTGAAATTGGAGACCTATCAGGCCGCCGCCGCGGCGGGCCAAAGCCGTCTGGCCCAGGCCTATGCAGCGGCACTTGAAAAGCATGGCTTCGCGGCGGCCCAGATCCTGCTAACCGGGGATGACACGGAGTCCCGACGGCGGTATCTGAACGCCCAAAACACCATGACCACGCTGCTGTTGCTGGGGGCGGTGCCGGTCATCAACGAAAATGACACCGTGACGACGGAAGAAATTCGGTTCGGCGACAATGACCGCTTGGCCGCCCGGGTCGCCCAGATGGTCAGCGCCGATGTGTTGGCGCTGCTGTCTGACGTGGACGGTTTGTACACGTCCGACCCGGCGAAGGGCGGCGGGGCCGAGTTGGTGCCCGAAGTGGCGGCCATCACCCCGGAAATTGAAGCGATGGCGGGCAAGGCGCGGACGAACCACGGGTCCGGCGGCATGGTCACGAAAATCGCGGCGGCGCGGATCGCCGTCAGCGCCGGGTGCGCGGTGGTTCTTTCTAAGGGTACCGTGGAAGCCCCGTTGGCGAAGGTGGAGGCCGGGGAGAAATGCACTTGGTTCTTGCCGGCTGAAACTCCCCGGGCCGCGCGCAAGAATTGGATCGCCGGCGGCTTGACCACACAGGGCGCCCTTATTTTGGACGATGGCGCGGTCCAAGCGTTGAACATCGGCAATAGCCTGTTGCCCGCGGGAGTGGCGGCGGTCGAAGGCGCATTTGAGCGCGGCGATGCCGTGATTTTGAAAGACTCGGAGGGGAGTGAGATCGGCCGCGGTCTTTGCGCCTATTCCCTGGCCGACGCCCAGCGGATCTTGGGCCACAAAAGCGGTGAATTCGAAGCGCTGCTGGGATACCGTGGCCGTGACGAAATGGTCCACCGGGACGATTTGGTGCTAGCCGAGGAAAACAGATGACCGCGCCCGCGAACCCGACAGCTGTCGATGTTGAGGCCGAAGACGTCGGTGTCATCATGGCCGGGATTGGTGCGGCAGCGAAAAATGCTGCGGGTCCCATGGCGATGGCAACGACCGATGCCAAGAACAAGGCGCTGACAGTAGCGGCGGAAACGATCCTGGCGTCGGCGCCGGATATCCTGGCGGCCAACGCTATTGATGTGGAGGCGGCCGAAGCTAAAGGCCTGTCCGGCGCCTTGGTCGATCGCCTGGTACTCAATCAAGATCGTATCGATGGGATGGCCCAAGGCCTGACCGAAATCGCCGCTTTGGACGACCCTGTGGGGGCAACCATCGCCGAATGGGACCGCCCCAATGGATTGCGCATTTCCCGGGTGCGGGTGCCCTTGGGGGTGATCGGAGTCATTTACGAATCCCGCCCCAACGTCACCGCGGACGCCGGGGCATTGTGCCTAAAGTCAGGCAACCCGGCAATTCTGCGCGGCGGCTCTGAAAGCTTTCATTCGTCCCTGGCCATTTTCCGGGCGCTGCAGGCTGGCGTATCAGCGGCGCGGTTGCCCGAGGGAGCGCTGCAACTGATCCCCACACGGGACCGGGACGCCGTTGGCGCCATGCTGGCCATGAGCGATACCATCGACGTGATTATCCCCCGGGGCGGGCGATCATTGGTCGAACGGGTCCAACGCGACAGCCGGGTGCCGGTGTTCGCGCACCTGGAAGGTGTTTGCCACGTGTATGTGCACCAAGATGCCGACAAGAACATGGCCCGGGACATCGCGGTCAACGCCAAGATGCGGCGCACTGGCGTGTGTGGTGCGGCGGAAACCTTGTTGGTTGACCGGGCGGTGGCGAAAAGCCACCTGCCTGCGATTTTGGATGCCCTGGCGGAGGCCGGATGCGCGATACGCGGCGACGCGCAAACGCAAACATTGGACCCCCGGGCAACACAGGCCACCGAAGATGACTGGCGAGCGGAGTATCTGGACGCGATTATTGCGGTGCGGGTGGTGAACGGCTTGGACCACGCTATTGACCATGTGAATACGTTCGGCTCCCATCACACCGACGCCATCGTCACTGGCGACGACGGGGCTGCCGCGCGGTTTTTGGCCGAGGTCGACAGCGCCATTGTCCTGCACAACGCCTCGACCCAGTACGCCGACGGCGGTGAATTCGGCATGGGCGCCGAAATTGGCATCTCCACCGGGCGGCTTCATGCCCGGGGCCCTGTCGGAGTGGAGCAACTGACCACGTTCAAATACGTGATCCACGGCGCCGGCCAGACCCGCCCTTGACCGCCCCAGTGAACGGCGGCGGCGGCGCGCCCGGCCATCGGCTATTGCCGAAACGCGTTGGCTTGCTGGGGGGATCGTTCAATCCCGCTCATTCCGGGCATCTGCTGATTAGCCAACTGGCCTTGAATATCCTCGCCCTTGACCAAGTGTGGTGGCTGGTATCGCCCCAGAACCCGATGAAATTGGCCCACGACATGGCGCCTTTTGGTGGCAGGCTGGCCGACGCCAAGGTATTTGCCGCCGCCGAGGCCCGCATTGTGGTCAGCGACCTGGAACGGCACCTGGGCACCCGATACACCGCTGAAACCCTGCCCAAAATAAAGGCGCGGTATGGCGGCATCCGATTCGTATGGGTGATGGGGGCGGACAACCTGGCCCAGATCCATCGCTGGCGCCAATGGACCCAAATCTTCCGATCTGTGCCGGTTGCGGTCTTTGACCGCCCCACTTATTCTTTTCGCGCCAAATCGGGCGTGGCGGCCCGCCAGTTCGCCGGAAACCGGGTCAGTCAAGCCCGGGCGGCGGGGCTGGCTGATCAGCCACCCCCAGCGTGGGCCTTTTTATCGGCGGAAACGGACAGCGCGTCCGCCACCGCCATTCGCAGGGAGAAATCAGGCTTGAGATCGGGAGCAACAGACCATCGCGCGTAACCGCAAAACCCTGGCTGCTGCGAGCCCATCGGAAGGCCTGTTGAAGATTGTCGAGACCTCTTTGGACGACGACAAGGCCATCGACGTTTTCACGATCGACCTGGCCGGCAAAACCTCGATCGCTGATTTCATGGTCGTCGCCTCCGGCACCTCGACCCGCCAGGTCGGGGCCATGGCGGATCATATGGTCCAGCAGATCAAGGCCGGGGGGTTCGGTCGCCCGGGGGTCGAGGGCTTAAGCCAATGCGATTGGGTTTTGATCGACGCCGGTGACGTGATCGTCCATCTGTTCCGGCCCGAAGTCCGGGATTTCTACAATCTGGAAAAAATGTGGTCCGCTGACTTAGCCGCCGACGACGGGCGCGCAGCGGGATGAGTGCTAAGTCCCTGGTGCGGCGGCCGGTCGTCCTGTGTGTGCTGGATGGTTGGGGCCACCGCGAAGATCCGAAAGACAATGCCATCGCCGTTGCGGGCACGCCGAATTACGACCGGCTGATGCGGTCCTGCCCCACGGGGTTTCTGGCGACGTCATCTTCGGAAGTTGGCCTGCCAGAAGGCCAGATGGGGAATTCCGAAGTCGGGCATATGAACCTGGGGGCTGGGCGCACCGTCGAGCAAGTGCTCCCCCGCATCGACGCCGCCACCGACGACGGCTTCGCCGACAACGACGGCATGAACCAGTTTGTCGTGGCGCTGAAAGACAGCGGCGGAATCTGTCATCTGATGGGCCTGCTGTCCCCCGGCGGCGTCCATTCGCATATGAGCCACTTGGCCCATGTGGCCCATGCGGTTGCCGGCCACGGCATCCCGGTGCTGTTTCACATTTTCACCGATGGCCGGGACGCACCGCCCCAAAGCGCCCTGCAATATTTGGATTGGATCGAAGGCGAATTGAAAGGCACCGCGGGGATCGACGTCGCCACGGTCACCGGACGCTATTTCACCATGGACCGGGACAATCGCTGGGGCCGGGCCTCGCGCGGGTATCGGGCCATCGCCGAGGGCCACGGCCTGGAAGCCACATCCGCCCGCGGCGCCATCGAAGCCGGCTACGCCAGAGACGAAACCGATGAATTCCTGCAGCCGACGATCATTGGCGATTATGACGGCATGGCCGATGGCGACGGATTTTTGATGGTCAATTTCCGCGCCGACCGGGCGCGGCAGATTTTGAGCGCGCTGATGGAGCCGAATTTTTCAGGCTTTGCCCGGGACCGCCAGATCAAGTTCGCGGCCGCCGCCGGTATGGCTGCCTATTCCGACCGCCTCAGCGATTTGATGATCACCCTGTTCCCCCACCAGCCAATCGAAAATACCATGGGCCAATTGGTGGCCCGGGCCGGCCATCGTCAATTGCGCATCGCCGAAACGGAAAAGTACGCCCACGTCACGTTCTTTTTTAATGGCGGCGATGAAAAGGTATTTACTGGCGAAGACCGGGTCCTGGTGCCATCGCCCAAGGTTCGCACCTATGACAAAAAACCGTCGATGTCGGCGCCCGAACTGACCGACCGTCTGGAAGAGGCAATTCAGTCGGATATCTATGATTTCATTTTGGTCAATTATGCCAATGCCGACATGGTGGGCCACAGCGGTGATTTGCGGGCGGCGGTCCAAGCCGTGGAGTCCGTGGATCAATGCTTAGGCCGATTGGAGACAACAGTAACACAGGCTGGCGGCGTGCTGCTTGTCACAGCCGACCACGGCAATGCCGAGCTGATGCGGGACCCCGACACCGGCGAGCCCCACACTGCCCACACCACATTCCCGGTTCCCGCCATTCTGGTCAATGCGCCGTCGCACATCACCGGGCTGGCCAGCGGACGCCTGGCCGACATTGCGCCGACGTTGCTGCCGTTTTTGGGCCTTGACCAGCCCCAGGACATGACCGGGCACTCCCTGCTGGTCACCAGCAGCACAAAGCCCGGCGCGGCCAAGGCGTAATGTCCGGCGGGCGCCTGGCCTGGGTCGGCGCTGGGCACCGCGCGATCGGCGTTGGGCTGGGTGTTTTGGCGGTTTTTGCCATCCTGATCGGCCTGTCCCCCGACCCCGCGGTCGGCCAGGACGAATTGGAGCGCCTCGAGGGGCTTGAAGAACAGCTGCGCCAAAGCCGGGAGCGCCAGCAGCAGCTCGGCGCGGAAGCGGAGCGCCTGATCCTGGAGTTGGAAGATCTACGCGACGGTCTAATCACCGCGGCCCTGGAAGTGTTGCGGCTGGAGGGCGAAGCGACGGCCATTGAAACCCGGTTGGCCGGGATGCGGGCGGAAGAATCGGTCAAAGCCGCCGCCGTTCAAGGTCAGGCGGAGGAACTGGGGGCGGTGTTGGCCAGCCTTGCACGGATTGCCCGGCAACCCCCGGAAACGCTGATCGCCGGGCCCGGGGCGGCGGTGGATGTGGTGCGATCGTCGATTCTGCTGGCCGCCGTCCTGCCGGCCTTGGGGGACCGGGCAGATACTTTGAACGCCGAACTTCGTGCGGTGCGCGGATTGCGCGACGAAATTACTGAAAAACAATTGGAACTGGTGTTTGCCACCGACCGCTCGGAAAACCAGCGCCAAACCCTGGCGCGGATGTTGGAGCGCAACAATACCCAGCGCCAGCAAACCCAAGCCGAACGCGCGGCGGAGCGCTTGAGAATGGACGATTTGGCGACCCAGGCCGGTGATCTCCGAGAATTGATCGGCCGTCTGAACGAGGAAGAAAACGCCGGATTGGCGCTTCCGCCGGTGGCGTCCCGGTCTTTCGCCGAGGCCAGAGGCCAGGTGCCATTGCCCGTCCAAGGTACAGTCATCCTGCGGTTTGGGGCTTTGGACGAGGTTGGGACGCCCGCCCGGGGATTAACGGTGGCAACCCGCCAAGAAGCTCGGGTGGTGGCGCCTTTTGAGGGTCGGATCGTCTTTGCTGGGCCGTTCAGAAGCTACGGCCTGCTCTTGATCATCGCCCATGGCGAGGGGTACCATACCTTGATTGCTGGGCTTTCCCGCATTGATGCCCAAGTGGGCCAATGGCTCCTGTCTGGAGAGCCTGTTGGTGTGGCTGGGGGCGGGGATGCCAACCAGTCTACGGTCTATGTCGAACTGCGCCAGGACGGGAACCCAATTAACCCATCACCGTGGTTTGCTGATCTTAGGGGGCTCGCAAGGCCCGGACGGACATGGGTCCGGCGGGCAATTCCGAATTTGGGTCGCAAGCCCCAATTTCGGGTGGTTAAGGAAGAAGAGGACATTAAATGATTAGGGCAGCCCTTACCTCGGCGGTCGCGGCCATTTGGCTTGTCACCGCCCCCACAAGCGCCGGCGCGGCGGACCCCAAAACTACGTACGAGCAGCTCAACTTGTTTGGCGACGTATTCGAATTGGTCCGCGCCCGCTACGTGGGCGAAGTGAACGAGCTTCGACTTGTCAACGCCGCCATCGATTCCATGCTGACCTCACTGGATCCCCATTCAAGCTTTATGGATGCCGAGACCTATGGCGCGATGCAGGAACGTACCAGCGGTGAGTTCGGCGGTCTGGGTATCGAGGTGCGCATGGACGAAGGGTTTGTCCTGGTGGTTCGGCCAATGCCGGATACACCGGCGGAAAGGGCTGGGGTCGAAGCGGGCGATCACATTACCCATCTGGACGGCAACGACGTTACCGGCATGGCCTTGTCCGACGCCGTCGATCTGATGCGCGGCAGGGTCGACAGCACGATCGAACTAACCGTCGAACGCGAGGGCGTGGCAGACCCCTTTACAATTTCGGTGACACGGGCGGTTATTCGCATGGCCTCGGTGCGCTACCGGGTCGAGGGCAACGCCGCCTATATTCTGATCACTTCGTTCTCTGAACAAACCGAATCCGGCATCAAGCGGGCGATGACCGAACTGAAAGCCGAATTGGGTGACGATTTCGAAGGCGTTATTTTGGACCTGCGCGGCAACCCCGGTGGGTTGCTGGAGCAATCGGTTGCGGCCACAGAGGCCTTTCTGAACCGTGGCGAAGTGGTCGCGACCCGGGCCCGGGACCCATCCCGGGTGCAACGCTACACCGCTAGGCGCGGCGACTTGGCCGACGGCAAGCCGATCATCGTTTTGATCAACGGCGGCTCGGCCTCGGCATCAGAAATTGTCGCTGGCGCGTTGCAGGATCATCAGCGGGCGTTGATCGTCGGGACCAGGTCGTTCGGCAAAGGTTCGGTGCAAACCATCATGCCCATGGGAGTTTATGGCGCCATGCGCTTGACCACCTCGCGGTACTACACACCTTCGGGGCGGTCTATTCAGGGCACCGGCATTACCCCGGATGTGGTGGTGGAGCAGGCGCAGATCGAACCCCTGTTCCCGAAACCCCCGGAAATTGGTCCGGATGGCCAGGAAATTGTCCCGTTTGACACCGGGCCCATCGATTACCAGCTTTCCCGTGCGTTGGATTTGCTCCACGCCATGGCAGTGTTCCAGGGCGGTCTGGCAGCAAATTAAGGCGACGGATATGAAAATGAAGATGTTGCGGAATTCCCTGACCGCCGGGGCGGCGGCGCTGGCATTGTTGGCCACGCCTGCCCTGAGCCAGGCAGCCGACCCCAAGACGTACGAAGTCCTGAACTTGTTTGGCGATGCTTTTGACCGGGTGCGCTCGGCCTACGTGGAGGAGGTAGCTGACGAAGCGCTGATCGGCGCCGCGATCGACGGGCTGTTGGCGGCGCTCGACCCCTTGTCGCGGTTCCTGACGCCCGAGCAATACGCGGCGATGCAGGAACAAGATACTCGCACCTATGACGGGCTTGGCCTTGAAGTCACCATGGACGGCGGCGTTGCCATGATTATTGCGGCCATCGACGGCGGCCCTGGCGACCGTTTGGGGCTGATGCCAGGGGACTTGATTGTCGAGATCGACACCACGCCGGTTTATGGCATGACGTTGGATCAGACGATCAATGTTTTGATTGGGACGCCGGGAACCATGGTTGATCTAACGATGGTGCGGCCGGGGACGGACCCGTTTCTGGCATCGATGGTGCGCGAAATCGTGGCGGTTCCCCGGCTCAGCCACACCGCCCAGGCCGTGACCGGGTACGTGCGCGTGCCGTTGTTCACGGACGACACCGCCGCTGATTTGGCGGCCGCCATCGCCGCGATTCAACAGGATGTCGGCGACGGATTTGAAGGAATCGTGCTTGATCTGCGCGATAATCCCGGCGGATCGTTCGATCAAGCCATCGAAGTCGCCGACCTGTTTTTGGACGGCGGCGAAATTGTGTCCTCGCGCGGCAAATCAGACGACGACAGCCAGAATTGGGTCGCGGACGCTGGCGATATCTTGAATGGAATGCCGATCGTATTGTTGGTCAACGGCGGCACAGCAGCAGCGTCGGAAATTGTTGCGGGTGCCCTGAAATCAAACGCCAGGGCAATCTTGCTGGGGGAAACCACGTTTGGCAAAGGCTCCGCCCAGACCATTGTTCCCATGGGCGATTTCGGCTTCGTTCAACTGACCACCTCCTATTATTACACCCCGGACGGCGTTTCGATTGACGCCGCCGGGATCGAGCCGGAAATTGTCGTGGAGCCCTCCCTGGTCATTCTCCAGACCCGGAATTTCCCAAGGCGCACCGAGGCGGACCTTCGCGGCGCCTTGGACGTGCCCGAAGAAGGCGGCGACGATTTGGCGGAAGAAGAAGCCGAGGCCGAAGATGCAACGCCGGACTATCAGCTTGCGCGAGCCTTTGACTTACTGCACGCTTTGGCACTATTGAACCAGCGGGCGGCCGCAAACTAGTTTTCGTGGGCCGCACCACCGCCGAGGGCGACAATGCGGCCGGGAGGGTTGAGCCCGGCCGGGGATGGCACCTGTAGCCGACGACGACGACCTTGAAAACGAAGACGACCTGGCGGACGAGGACTTCGGCGGGAAGGATCCCTTTGACGGCGACGATGACGCCGCCAAGCTAGATACCAGCGGCTCGGGCGAGGGCGATGACGACGGCTTTGATTTCGATGACGGCGGCGGCGAGGACAATTTCGACTTCGATGACAGCGACGAAACCTTCGAGGCCGACGAAGAAGACGAACGCCCGCGGCCGATCTACTTAAATCCCCTGCTGCTGACTTCCGCCGTGGTTTTTTTGGCGGTTGTCGGTCTTGTCACCTGGCTGGTGATCAGTTTCGACGAGGCGGCGTACGAAGAAGCCACCGGCCCCATCGGAAAATACGCCACCGTACCCCCGCCCGAGCAACCCGCCCCGGTCGAAGTTGCGGCGGCTGAGCCGGCCCAAGCGCCGGTGGAGGCACCAGGAGGCGCTCCGCCCGAGGAGGCGGTTGTTGCGGATTTGGGCGAGGTAGCACCGGGTCCGGAGCCAGAACCGGACCCTGGCGTACCGCCCGCCGCCCCGGAACCTGAACCCGCCCCAGAGCCGGCACCACCCGAACCGCCGCCACCGCCACCTCCCGCGCCTGAGCCAGAACCTGAGCCAGAACCCTTTGTCCCCGACCCGGCAGAGGCTTTGGCCCCGGCCCCGGATCCCGGTCTGATTCTGCAAGGCCAGGTGGGCCTTTTGCCGGTGATCGGCGAAGACGGCCGCCAACCCTGGCACGTCTATGCGCGGCCGGTCGAACTGGACGAAGACATCCCAAAAATTGCCATCGTCATCGGTGGCCTGGGGATGTCCGCAGCCGCAACCACCGCCGCCATTCAACAGCTTCCCGGCGCCGTGACCCTGGCATTTGTTCCATATGCCCCCAGCTTGTCCGAATGGATTGCCCAGGCCCGGGCCGCTGGCCACGAAGTGGTGCTGCAATTGCCCATGGAGCCCTTGGATTTTCCAGCCAACGACCCCGGCCCCCACACCTTGATGACCGAAGCCGAGGCGGCCGAAAATATTGAACGGCTGCATTGGCTGCTCAGCCGATTTACCGGGTATGTGGGGGTCACGAACTACATGGGATCGAAAATGACAACCTCGCCAGAGGCGATGTTCCCGATCCTGGAGGACATCCAGGCGCGCGGGTTGATGTTCTTGGACGCAATGGAAACCACCGACAGCATCGCCGGACAATTGGCCGGGGAAATGCGGATGCCCCATGTGGTCAACAACCGGTTCCTGGATGCCCAAGCGTCCCGGGTCGGCATCGATGCCAGACTTTTTGAATTGGAACGCATCGCCGAATCCACCGGCGCCGCCGTGGGCATCGGATTCCCCTACCCCGTGACCATCGAACGGGTGTCCGAATGGATCGCCACCCTTAGCGAACGGGAGATTGCCTTGGTGCCGATCTCGGCGGTGGCCGGCGGCGGAGATCCGGCGGAGGAAGCAGCAGCCGGCGGCGGCCACTAGCGCGTGGCAGAACTGAACCGGGAGGACCTGGTTTACCGCCCCGGGGTCGGCATCATGCTGGTCAATGCCGATTTCCGCATTTTGGCGGGCAAGCGTATCGATATGCCGTCCGCCGCCTGGCAAATGCCCCAGGGCGGGATCGATGATGGCGAGGAGCCGGAGACCGCTGCCTGGCGGGAGCTGTGGGAAGAGGTTGGCACCGCAAAAGCCGAAATGATCGCCCGGACGTCCCAATGGCTAAGTTATGATTTTCCGAATGACCTGATCCCCAAACTGTGGGGCGGCCAATTTCGCGGGCAAACCCAAATTTGGTTCCTAATGCGGTTTACTGGAACCGATGACGATTTCGATTTGGATGTCCACGAACGAGAATTCAGCGAAGTCCAATGGTTGGACCGCCAATCCTTGGTCGACCGGGTGGTGTGGTTCAAGCGCCACTCTTATGTGGATATGCTGGCGGAATTCTCCCCGCACTTTCCCTGATACCCAGCCCTAGCGTGCGACTTGCAGCATGTCCTTGAGCAAGGCCGCCGCCGTCGAGGCTTTGTAAGCGGCTTCGTCGGTCTTTGCATCGGCCAAGTCTTCTTCGGCATTTTTCAAGCGCTGCTCCAGATCGGCCCGGTCCAACTCGGCCACCGGCACCGCATCATCGGCTAACACGGTGCAACGATCCTCTGAGACTTCGCACAGGCCGCCAGCGACGAAAATTTGATCGGCTTCGCCGCCGCCGCCGTGAATCTCTAGGACCCCCGGGCGTACGGTGGAAATCACCGGCGCGTGGCCCGGCAGAACGCCAAAGTCGCCCTCGGTCCCCGGCACCACCACCATATCGGCCTCCCCCGACCGCAACAGGCGTTCCGGCGAAACCAATTCGTATGCGACTTTGTCGGCCATGGCGTCTTAGGCAGCCTCTGCCGCCATACGCTTGGCCTTTTTCACCGCTTCTTCGATGGTCCCAACCATCAAGAACGCGGTTTCCGGCAGGTCGTCATAACGACCCTCGGCCAGCTCTTTGAAGCCGCGGATGGTGTCTTCCAACGACACCAACGTGCCGGGGGTGCCGGTGAAAACTTCCGCCACATGGAATGGTTGGCTGAGGAAGCGTTCGATCTTGCGTGCGCGGGAAACGGTAAGCTTGTCTTCTTCCGACAGCTCATCCATGCCCAAAATCGCGATAATGTCCTGCAACGATTTGTAGGTCTGCAAAATCCTCTGCGTTTCCCGGGCGACGGCGTAATGTTCGTCCCCGACCACGCGGGGGTCGAGCATCCGTGAACTGGAATCCAGCGGATCGACCGCGGGATAAATTCCTTTTTCCGAAATCGCCCGGCTTAACACCGTCGTCGCATCCAAGTGCGCAAACGATGTAGCCGGGGCGGGGTCCGTCAAGTCATCGGCGGGCACGTAAATGGCCTGGACCGAGGTAATCGAGCCCTTATTGGTCGAGGTAATGCGCTCCTGCAGGGTGCCCATGTCGGTGGCCAACGTTGGCTGATAGCCCACGGCGGATGGAATACGCCCGAGCAACGCCGAGACTTCGGAACCGGCCTGAGTAAACCTGAAGATATTGTCTATGAACAAAAGCACGTCCTGGCCTTCCTCATCGCGGAAGTATTCCGCCAGAGTGAGGCCGGTCAGCCCGACCCGGGCCCGGGCCCCTGGGGGCTCATTCATCTGGCCGTAAACCAGCGCGGCTTTGGAGTCGCCGTCCAGATTTATGACGCCGGATTCCTGCATTTCCAAATATAGATCGTTACCTTCGCGGGTGCGCTCGCCAACCCCAGCGAACACCGAATAGCCACCGTGGGCCTTGGCAATGTTGTTGATCAATTCCATGATAATCACGGTTTTGCCAACGCCGGCACCGCCGAACAGGCCGATTTTTCCGCCTCGAGCATAGGGCGCCAACAGATCGACCACCTTAATCCCGGTGACCAGAATTTCAGCCTCGGTCGATTGGTCGACAAATTCAGGGGCTGCCCGGTGAATGGGCAAAAACTTTTTGGCTTTGACCTCACCCAATCCGTCGATGGGCTCACCGATAACGTTTACAATCCGACCCAGCGTTCCCGGGCCGACGGGGACGCTGATCGGCCCCCCGGAATCGGTGACTTCGAGCCCCCGCACCATACCTTCGGTGGAGTCCATGGCGATGGTTCGCACTGTCGATTGGCCAAGATGCTGGGCAACTTCCAACACCAACCGTTTGCCCTGGTTTTCGCATTCCAAGGCGTTCAACATGGCCGGCAACTGGCCTTGCGGAAATTCCACATCGACCACGGCACCCAGTACCTGGCTGACTTTCCCGACAAAGTTGGTCTTGGCATTCATTGTCTCAGCTCCAATGCGCTCCGTGATCCTGGCCGCCTAAACAGCCTCGGCGCCCGCGATAATTTCGATCAATTCCGTCGTAATCGCGGCCTGGCGGGCGCGATTGTATGTCAGTGTTAGCCGGTCGATCATGTCTCCGGCATTGCGGGTGGCGCTGTCCATCGCCGTCATTCGCGCGCCCTGCTCGCTGGCCGCGTTTTCCAACAAACCGTGGAAAACCTGGATCGCCAGGTTGCGCGGCAGCAATTCAGCCAGAATTTCCATTTCGCCGGGCTCGGCATCGTACGATCCACCGTCTTCCAGGACCGCGGCCGCGTCGTCTGGCACAGCGACCGGGATCAACTGATGCTCGGTGACAATTTGCTCCATTACCGATTTGAAGTGGCTGAAGAACATCAAACACACATCAAAATCGCCGTTATCGAACATGGTCATGATGCGCTCGGCAATGGGCGAGGCGTCGGAAAACGCGAGGCGGCGGATCGCCGACATGTCGATGGTGTCGATGATAAGGCCGCTGAAATCCCGGCCCAGCATGTCCCGGCCATTTTTGCCAATGCACAGTACCGACGCATTTTTGCCGGCGGTTTTCAGATCTTGGATTTTGCGCCGGGCCGCCCGCACCAGATTGGCGTTGAAGCCGCCGCACAGTCCGCGCTCGGATGTGGCCAGCACGATCAAATACGTACCGTCTTTGCCGGTACCCGCCAGCAGTTTCGGCATGTCATCGGATTTGGCCATGCCGCCCGCGACCGATGCCATCACTTGGGACATGCGTTCTGAAAAAGGCCGCGCGGCTTCGGCTTGTTCTTGGGCGCGGCGTAGCTTTGACGCGGCGACCATTTTCATCGCCGACGTGATCTTTTGGGTCGAGGCAACGCTGGCAATGCGGTCCTTGAGAAATTTGAGATTAGCCACTCCAGATGCCTCCAGCCCGCGTTGGCTTTAAGCAAATTTGGCGGCAAAGCCGCCAATCAGGTTCTTCAGCGCCTGTGTGGTTTCGTCGGAAAGCTCGCCTTCGCCGCGGATGGTTTCCAAGACGTCACCGTGGGAATCCCGCATTTCCTTCAGCAACGATTCTTCGAACCGGTTGACGTCGGCCACGGCGATCTTGTCCAAGAACCCGTTCACTCCGGCGAAGATCGACACCACTTGTTCTTCCACCGGCATGGGCGCGTACTGGCCCTGCTTCAGCAACTCGGTCAGGCGATCACCGCGGGCCAGCAGACGCTGAGTCGCCGGGTCCAAATCGGAGGCGAATTGGGCGAAGGCGGCCATCTCCCGGTAGTTGGCCAGCTCCAACTTGATCGAACCCGCCACCTGTTTCATGGCCTTGACCTGGGCCGCTGAGCCCACCCGGCTAACGCTGAGCCCGACATTAATCGCGGGCCGCACACCCTGGAAAAACAGGGCGGATTCTAAGAAAATCTGGCCGTCGGTGATGGAAATAACATTAGTCGGGATATACGCCGACACGTCGCCGGCCTGGGTTTCAATCACCGGCAGGGCGGTGAGTGATCCGCCGCCGCCCGCGTCGCTTAGCTTGGCCGCGCGCTCCAACAGGCGTGAATGCAGGTAGAACACATCGCCCGGGTACGCCTCGCGTCCCGGTGGCCGCCGCAACAACAACGACATTTGGCGGTACGACACCGCGTGCTTCGACAGATCGTCATAAACGATCAGGCCGTGCATGCCGTTGTCGCGGAAAAATTCGCCCATGGCGCACCCGGTATAGGGGGCCAGGAACTGCAACGGCGCCGGTTCGGACGCCGAGGCGGCGACGATGATGGTGTATTCCAGGGCGCCTTGTTCCGCCAAAATCTTTGCCACCTGGGCCACGGTCGAACGCTTTTGACCGATCGCCACGTAAATGCAGTACAGCTTTTTGGATTCGTCGGAACCGGCGTTGATTTCTTTCTGATTGATGATGGCGTCGATGGCGACAGCGGTCTTGCCGGTCTGGCGGTCGCCGATGATCAACTCGCGCTGACCGCGACCGACCGGGACCAACGCGTCCAGGGCCTTCAAGCCGGTCTGCATCGGCTCGCTAACCGGCTGGCGCTGCATGATGCCCGGCGCCTTGACCTCGACCAATTTGCGCTCGACATCTTCGATGTGTCCCTTGCCGTCGATGGGGTTGCCGAGCGCATCCACCACCCGGCCCAGTAGACCCTTGCCCACCGGCACGTCGACGATGTCGCCGGTACGCTTGACCACGTCGCCCTCGCGAATGCCGCGGTCGTCGCCGAAAATCACGATCCCGACGTTGTCGGTTTCCAAGTTCAGCGCCATGCCGCGAATTCCACCGGGGAATTCGACCATCTCGCCGGCTTGGACGTTGTCGAGGCCGTAAGCGCGGGCGATACCGTCACCGACCGAGAGTACTTGGCCGACCTCTGAGACTTGGGCCTCGGTGCCGAAACCAGAAATTTGTTCTTTTAGGATCGCCGAGATTTCGGCGGCGCGGATTTCCATTATCCGACCTCTTTCAGACTAAGTTGGAGATTATTGAGCTGAGTGCGCAACGAAAAATCGATCATCCGCGACCCTACCCGGACCACCAAGCCGCCCAGAACGCTTGGATCAACTTTGGTGGTCAATTGCACGTCGCGCCCGACCGCTTTGGCGAGGTTCTTTTCGATGGCCGAAATTTGGCCGGCGCTGAGTTTTGTCGCCGAGGTGACTTCGGCGGCGACTTCACCCCTGAACTGGGAAACCAGCAATTTGAACTGGCCAATCATCGACCGCAGTTCAAAAAGACGGCCATTTTGGGCCACAGTACCGACAAAATTGGCGACTAATCCGGTGAACTCGGCTTTCGCCGCCAACGCCGCCATGGCCGCAGACTGATCGACCCGCGCCACGACCGGGCTGCGGATCAACCGCGCCAAATCCTCACTGTCGTTGATCATTGACGCCAAGGCTTCCAGATCGGCCAAAACATTGTCGACGGCCTTTTGCTCCACCGCCAAATCGAACAGCGCGGTGGCGTACCGACCGCCGAGGCCGGAAACGGATGTCGGTTCTGCGGTCACTTGAAAATGCCCTGCCTAGCCCTCTTGAAGAGCCGGTAACATATTGCAACACAACAACAAAATCAGACACGGCGCTACGGGAGGAGCCGCCGTCTGAGCAGGGAAATCCCTATCACACTCCCCTAACCGAAGCAACCAAACCCGGCGGGGTTGGCTGCGTGTATTCGCCGCTACAGAAAGCTGTACGGGTCCACGTCAACTTGCAGGCGTACACTGGACGGGGTGGTCACGGCACCCAGCCACCGCCGCACATAAGACTGAACGTTGACCCCGCGTTTCGCTTTCAACAACAGCCGGTGTCGGTGGCGGCCACGCAACATGGAAAGGGGCGCCGGGGCCGGTCCCAGCACGCGCACATCTTTTTGTGCCGGTGCCGCTCTGGCCACGTTGCGGGCGAACGCTTCGACCACCCCCGGGTTGGGTCCAGAAACGATCAGGGCCACCAACCGGCCAAACGGCGGCAATGATTGCGATCGGCGGTCCTCGGCTTCGCGCACCAAGAAAGCGTCCCGGTCGCCGGAGATCAAAGCCGCCATCACCGGATAGTCCGGGTGATAGGTTTGCAGAAACGCCCGGCCGGGTCGCTCCTCTCGCCCCGCCCGGCCCGCCACTTGGCTTAGCAGCTGATACGTTCGCTCGGTGGCGCGCAGATCGCCGCCCGACAGGCCCAAGTCCGCATCGACAACGACGACCACGGTCAGTAGAGGAAAATGGTGGCCCTTGGCGATGATCTGGGTGCCAATCAATATGTCGAATTCGTGGTTGGCCATGGCCTGGACCAATTCGGCCGCCGCCGCTGGGCCGGTGACGGTATCGCTGGCCATTACCGCGGTGCGAGCCTCGGGGAACAACCCCGCCAGTTCTTCCGCCACCCGTTCAACCCCAGGGCCACAGGCGGCGAGGGAATCGACGGCGCCGCATTCCGGGCACGAATCCGGTTGACGAACGCGGTGGCCGCAGTGGTGGCACTCCAGATGGCCGGTGTGGCGGTGTTCAACCAGCCAGGCCGAGCAGTTGGGGCACTCCATGCGGTGGCCACAGTTCCGGCACAAGGTCAACGGCGCATACCCCCGGCGGTTCAAGAACACCATGGCCTGGGTGCCCGCCGCCAATTCCGCGGCGATCGCGCGGGTAACCACCGGCGACAGCCATTGACCCCGGGGCGGGGGGTCGGCGCGCATGTCCACTGTTTCGATCCCGGGCAATTCTGCCAGCCCATGACGATCCACCAAATGAACCCGGCCATAGCGCCCGGTTTGGGTGTTCACCAGGGACTCCAGCGATGGCGTGGCGGACACCAGAACGGCCGCGAATTCCCCAGCCCGGGCGCGAACCACAGCCATATCCCTGGCGTTGTAAATGACCCCGTCTTCCTGCTTGTACGAGGCGTCGTGTTCTTCATCGACGACGATCAGGCCCAGACTGGCATAGGGCAAAAACAATCCCGACCGCGCGCCCACAACGACGCTTGCCTTGTTTTCCGCCACCGCCCGCCAGGTTTCCCGGCGCTTTGAGGCGTTCAAATCCGAATGCCATTCCGAGGGGGACGCGCCGAACCGTCGCTGGAAACGCTCCAACCATTGCGCGGTGAGGGAAATTTCCGGCACCAGAACCAAGGCCTGGTTGCCTTGGCGCAGGGCTTGGGCCACTGCGTCCAGATAAACCTCAGTTTTACCGGAGCCGGTGACCCCGTCCAACAACGTCACGGAAAATTTGTTCGCTTCGACTTCGTGGATGAGGCGCTCCGCCGCCTCGGCCTGAATTTTGGAAAGCTCAGGGCCTTCTTTGTCCGGGTTCGGCTGGCCCAAACCAGTGTCATGGAACATCTGCACGGGAACCAGTGCACCCAGATCAGCCAAGCCTTTGACCACCGACGGTGTGACCCCCGCGGCCTTGGCCAAATCGACTGAAGTGCGGGGCGGCGCGCCGTCCACTTCGTCCAGCACCCGGGCGCGGGCCGGGGTCATGCGGCTGGGGACCACCGTGCCTTTAACATATCCGGTCTGAGGCTTTGGCGGAGCCAAGGCGGCTGGCACGCTCATGGCCAAGCGCAGGACCGACCCCGCGCTTGCCAGGGTGTAGTCCGAAACCCATGCCAGAAATTCCCGCTGAGCCGGGGCCATGGGCGGCACATCCAGGCGACCGGTCAAATCCCGCAGACGATCTGGGGCGACTTCACCCGTGCCCCCTGCCCAAACCACGCCATTGACCTGGCGCGGGCCCAGAGGCACGACGACGAAATCCCCCAGGCGCACGGTCAGGTCGGCGGGGACCCTGTAGTCGTATGGAGCGCCCAACGGCAGAGGCACCAAAACCCCAACCGTCGCTCCCGCGCCGAAGTCACGTTCTGAGACTGCGGCTGGGGCGGTGGCGGGGGCGTTTTTCATGGTCTACACTGTGCATGGCTGGCGATTCGCTACAAGCGCGACAGGGGCAGCGGTCGGACGTAGGCGAAAATTAACGAATGTCGGATACCGAGAGTGACCAATTTGAATTTAAGCCCCTGGGTAACTTGACGCGATGACCTCCAAGCTCGACAACGCGGTCCCCGCCCGGCGGCCGGAAATTTCTGCCTCCGATGTAGCGGACTACCTTGCCCAGAACCCAACATTTTTGGACGACCATCCGGAACTGGTGGAAATTTTGGTGCCACCGTCTGAGCGCATGGGCCGTAACGTGCTGGATATGCAGCGGTTCATGGTCGAGCGCATGCAGCGCACGATGGGCCAATTAAAAGAGCGCCAGGGAGAGATTGTCGCCGCCACCCGCAGCAATCTTTCCAGCCTTTCGCGAATTCACGCGGCGGTGCTGGCGCTGTACGAGCCCAGCACGTTTCATCACTTGATCGACGTGATCACCACTGAAGTTGCCGAAATCTTGGAGGTGGACGTGGTCACCATCTGCGTCGAATCCGTCGACAGCGAACCAGGAAAACTGGCATCAACAACTGGCGTCATCGTCGTTGAACCCGGCACGGTCGACGACTTGATCGGCCGGGGCCAGGACGCAAACCTGCGCGACGAGATTGATTCCGACAACATCGTTTTTGGCGGCGCCTCGACGTTGGTGAAATCCGATGCCTTGGTGCGGTTGAACATAGGCCAGAAAGTCCCCCCCGCCCTGTTGGCCATGGGCAGCCGCAGCGAAACCCGTTTTATCCCGACCCAGGGCACCGAGCTGTTGACGTTCCTGGGCCTGGCATTGAGCCACCGCATGCGGGAATGGCTGGAGCGGGGCGAATAGAAGACTTACCCGCCGACCAGCCGCTGCGCCAAGCCGTGGCTGCGTGGCTGGAATGGCTGGCCGGTGAGCGCCGATTTTCCCGCCACACCCTTTCCGCCTACGCGCGCGACCTGACCAAATTCTTGGAATTCTTGGGGCCCCATCTGGGCGGCCCTGTCGGTTTTAGGGACCTGTCCGATCTCCGTGCCGCTGACTTCCGCAGCTATATGGCGGCCCGGCGTGAACATGGCCTGGGCGCCACCTCCCTGGCCCGGGCGCTATCCGTGGTGCGCGGGTTTTTCCGGTATCTCGACGTTCACGGGCTTGCCCACAATCCTGCCTTGGCCTCCGTCCGCACGCCCAAACAACCCCATTCAGTGCCGAAGGCCTTGGACGTGGCCGACGCCAAGTCGGTGGTGGATGGCGTGTTGGGAAACGGTGCCGAACCCTGGGTGGGATTGCGGGATGCGGCGGTGCTGCTTTTGGCCTATGGCTGCGGCCTGCGCATCTCGGAAGCCTTGGGGCTCAATCGCGACGATGTACCCTTGGGCCGAACCTTGGTCATCACCGGCAAGGGCAACAAACAGCGCATGGTGCCGGTGTTGGCGGTCGTTCACCAGGCGGTGGACGCCTATTTGGCCCAGGTCCCGTTCGGCCTGGAGCCCGCCAGCCCGTTGTTCGTGGGGGTCAGAGGCAAGCGCCTGAATGCCGGAGTGATCCAGGCCAAGATGCGATCCGCGCGCCGGGTTTTGGGGCTGCCCGACACCGCCACCCCTCACGCCCTGCGCCATAGCTTCGCCACGCATTTGCTTGCCGGCGGTGGCGATCTGCGAACGATCCAAGAGCTGTTGGGGCACGCAACGCTATCCACTACCCAGCGCTACACCGAAGTCGACGGCGCCCGCTTGATGGAGGTCTACGACAAGGCCCACCCCCGCGCGCGGGCTTCTTAAATTTGCCGATCAGTTTCACGTGGTCGAAAAGTAACGACCACGATCTGCTCTACATGTGAATGACGTGGCCAGCGGCATCTAAGGCCGCTTCTTTCATGGACTCGGCCAGGGTTGGGTGGGCGTGGCAGGTGCGGGCGATGTCCTCGGCCGAGCCGCCGAACTCCATGGCCAAAACCGCCTCGTGGATCAGTGTTCCGGCCTCGGCCCCCAAAATGTGAACGCCCAGAACTCGGTCGGTGGCCTTGTCGGCCAGGATTTTCACAAAACCTTCGGTGAAGCCGTTCGATTTGGCCCGGGCGTTCGCCGAGAAGGGAAACTTTCCCACCGCAAAGTCGACACCGTCGGCTTTCAGTGCCTGTTCGGTCGCCCCAACGGATGCCGCCTCGGGCCAAGTATAGGCCACGCCGGGGACGGTGTTGTAGTCCACTTCCGCGTGGTGCCCGGCCATCATTTCGACACAGGCGACGCCATCCTCGGATGCCTTATGCGCCAGCATTGGCCCGGGAATGCAGTCACCAATGGCATGGATGCCCGTAACATTCGTGGCAAACGTATTGTCCACCTGAACAAATCCGCGCTTGTCGATGTTGACCCCGAGCTTGTCCAGGCCCAGGCCATCGGTGGCCGGAGTTCGGCCCACGGATACCAAAACCACATCGGCTTTGAGTTCTTCCGATTTGCCCCCGGCCGCGGCCTCAAGGGTCAGCACGACCCCGGTCTTGGTGGATTTGGCACCGGTGACCTTGGAGGACATTCTGAATTTCAGGCCCTGCTTTTTTAGGGAGCCCATCAGGTGCTTGCTGACTTCGTCATCCATGCTTGGGGTAATGTGGTCGAGAAATTCGACGACGGTTACCTCTGACCCCAATCGCGACCAAACCGAGCCCAATTCCAGGCCGATGAAGCCGCCACCGATCACCACCAGATGCTTGGGTACCTTGGCCAGCGACAAAGCGCCGGTGGAAGAAACGATGCGTTTTTCATCGATTTTGATCCCCGGCAGCTGCGTGACTTCGGACCCGGTGGCGACGATGATTTTGCCGACGGTCAAGGTCTGATCTTCACCGCCGTCCGCCGGTTTGACCAAAACAGTGCCGGTTTTTGGGATACTGCCGAAACCCTTGATGTGGGTGATCTTGTTTTTCTTGAACAGAAAACCAACGCCGCTGGTCAGTTGCTCGACCACCGAATCCTTGCGCGTCAGCATGGCTTTCAGATCAACGGCAAGGCCAGTGGTCTTGATCCCATGGCCAGCGAATTCGTGGTCAGCCTCGGCGTACAGGTGCGACGACTGCAAAAGCGCCTTGGACGGGATGCAACCCACGTTCAAGCAAGTGCCGCCCAGCCGTTCCCGGGATTCCACGACCCCCACCGACATGCCCAGCTGGGCGGCGCGAATGGCGGCAACGTAACCGCCCGGCCCGCCGCCGATAATCACCACATCAAAACTTGGCACTTAGAGGTCCAACAACATGCGCTGGGGGTCTTCGACGCATTCTTTGATCCGCACAAGGAAGGTCACGGCGCCTTGGCCATCGACGATGCGGTGATCATAGGACAGGGCGAGGTACATCATCGGCCGCACTTCGATGCCATCACCCACCGCCATGGGCCGGGGCTGGATATTGTGCATGCCCAAAATTCCCGACTGGGGGGAATTCAGTATCGGCGTCGACAACATGGACCCGTACACGCCGCCATTGGTGATCGTGAATGTGCCGCCCTCGATATCACCCAGCGAAAGCGATCCGGCCCTGCCCTTAGCGGCCAAGGATTTGATCGCCTGCTCGATGCCGGCGAAGGTCATTTGGTCAGCGTTATGGAC
>JAKZSO010000098.1:0-3522 GCA_047517625.1 Alphaproteobacteria bacterium | reverse complement strand
GGTCCGAAGCTCGTGGCTTGTGTTGGCCAGAAATTCGGTTTTCGAGCGGTCAGCGAGCTCGGCTTTTTTCTTGGCGGCCTCCAAATCACGGGTGCGTTCCTTGACCCGGTCCTCCAATTCGTCCTTGGCTTTTTCCAACTTTTGCTCCGCCACCCGGCGGTCGGTGATGTCCGTCGCCACGGACCGAGCCTCTGTTGGCCGGCCATTTTCGCCCAACCGCGGGGTCGCCGTGACCCTGACCCAGCGGTCCGAGCCATACTTTCGCCGCATCAGAATTTCGACATCCAGAGGTGCCCCGCCAGCCATCAAAGACCCCATAATTTGTTCGGATTTTGGCGTCCGGTCCGGCGGGTACAGATCGCTCACCCGAAGGGTTTTCATTTCCGCCCGGCTATACCCGGTCAGCGCCGCAAAAGCGGCGTTGTGATGCAGGAACCTGCCCTCCTCGATGCTCAGCGAGCCATACGCGATCGGCGCGTTTTCATACAGGTCCTCGTACTGCGACCGGGCCTCGGTAAGGCGGCGGATCATTGGGTTGGTGACCCGCAAAAACAGCGCGGTGCCCAGGCCGATCAGAACCAACGCGACGGCGGCGACGATCAAAGCCGCCCGAATGAAGGGTGCGCGGATGTCCGCCAATTCGACGCTGGCGACAATGCCAAGATCGGTCCCTTGAATCGGTTGGTGCGCCGCCAACACAGGGACACCACGGAAATCTAGGCCGGTGAGTGTGCCCGAAATCCCGGCCAGTGCCCTGCGCATGGGCTCGGCAAGCGGCGAATCGAGGGGCACGGGCGCCGGTTTGTCCGCGGCCAAATGCGCATGATGCATCTGGAATACGATTTGGCCCTGCTCCGCCCGCGCCAACCAGAATTCGCCCATGTCGGAATAATCCTGGGGGGCGTCGTGGGCGTCCGAAATCATTCGGATCGTGTCGGCCAAGGGATCGTCCAGGGGGTTTTTGGCTTCGACCAATTGCAACACGACCTCGATCAATTGCCCCCGGCCCATCGCTTTTTGCGCAAGATCGGCGCGCTTCTGATCAAACGCCGTGCCGTAAAGAACCCAGATCGCAATGCCGCCGATGGCTAACGCCACCACGGACATGATCAATACCAAAGCGCCAATTCGGCGATAATCTGACATCGGTTTTTGGCGCCCCCAACCGCGTCCGTTTTTTTCCTCAACCCCATAGTATCGGGGCAGCGGTAACCGAACATTACCGCCCTAATCATCATGTTGTGATGACGACGTGATTCCCAGATTTATCGTTTGGCCGGGCGGGCGATCATTTTAGCAATGTACGGGGCGGCGTCGGGGGTCTTGCAACCGGTCTTGCCGTGATCGACCGCCACGGCGCCGATGTTTTTCGCCGCGGCCAGGGCCTGGTCGGCCAATTCGGGAATGCTGCCGCCGATGGCGATCAGGGCGCCATTCATGGAATGCCGGGTACGGTTCGGGGCACCATGAATATCGGCCTCGATTTCCGGGATGAGCGTCGCGGCGGTGGGCCGGTCCAAGGCTCCGGCGATCGCTATATGGGCGATGACGTTCCATCCGGTGGCGGCGGTGAATTCACGGTCGCTGGCAATCCAGCCGTGGGCAAGGACTCGGGCGCCGGCCAATTTTGCCGCGACCTCGGACACCGCGTCGCTCAGCAGATAGTCCCGGCAATCCTCCACCCAGCGATCGATTTCCGCGTCGGTCATGGACTCCGGGTCGGCGATGCGCGCCGCCATCAGCCGTGCCTCATGAATTTCCATGGTCCACAGTGCCAGAGCCAGAGGCTGATCGGTGGCCAATTTCTTGGCCAGGGTGTCGATGTCTTTGTAGGACACGCCAAGGGCCTGGTCGGCGGCGCCCCGGCGCTGATAAATGCCCGCCATTTTGGCGGTGCCGTGCTGGCGCAGCCAGCCCACGACTTCGGCGGCGGTCACACCGCCCTTACTTGCGATGACGGTCACAATGACCGTGGCCCAAACAGGATCACTGCGGCCCCCACCAACGTAATCGCGCCGCCGATGGTGTCCCAGCGGTCGGGGCGGGCGCCTTCGATCGCCCACAGCCACCCCAACGACGCGGCGATGTACACCCCGCCAAAGGCCGCATAGGACCGCCCGGCGAAATCCAATTCGGCCAACGTCAGCAGATACGCGAAAATGGCCAAGAGCAGCAGCCCGGGCGCCAACCACAGAATGCTGCGGTCCAGGCGCGCCCAGGCCCAAAAGGCAAAACTGCCGCCGATCTCGGCCACCGCCGCCAGGCCAAAAACCAGGAGTGTTTTCATTCTGCCCCCACAATTCGTTCAGCCGCCACCAAATCGCCCGGTGTGTTGATAATAAAGAATGGATCGTTGGGCGAGGCAGAAAAGTCGACCGCCACGATACGATAAAATGTGCCCTGGCGGCGGGTTTGGCGAACTGTGCTAGGATCGCGCCAACACGGATAAACCGGTAATGGGGATGAGAATGTTGGGCATCGTAACGGGCAGGGCCGCAACTGGCCTGGCGGCGGCGGGCTTTTTCGGGTTGGCCTTCGCTAGCGGTCCAGCGTTGGCGGATTTTGTCGTTTCTGGGGACATCATCGGCCAGATTTGCGCCGATGGCGCTTGCAGGGCCAAGACCGTGGATGAAGTCAAGGGTGGCGACGCCCGGTTTTTGCGTATGGGCGGCAAATTCAAGGATGTGACCCAATACGACGCCAAAACCGGAACCTGCATGATTCAGCTGGGCGAAGAAACCGGGATCATCGCCGCCAAAACGGTCTTCATGGAAGTTCAGCACGACGGAGCCCAGGTGGTTTTGGCCCTAAGTTCCATCTCATTATAGCTGCACCGTCGAAGACTAGCTTCTTCTCTGCGCTGAATCCTGCGGCCGACCGTACCCAGCATTACGCGGATCCGATTCAAGAATTTGTCGCGCTAGCAGATCGTGACTGGCGGTGGCCAGTCGCGTGAATCTGATGGGCCAACAAAAATGCGTCTCACCGGTAATACGTCTGAAACCTATTGGGCATCTGGTCCGGGCATCGGCCGTTGCCCAGGGCCAAGTTCAATTCCACTGGCGACACCAATTCGACAAAGGCAAAGGCGCCGGATCGGTCTGAGTAATAGCAATGCTGGGACGTCACTGTTCGCGGGTCCAAATAGGTCGGCGCCCCGGGGTCGATGCGGACGCTGCCGTCAATCGTGTTGATGCGGATTTGATCATAGGCGGTGCCGATGGCCACGGCCCAACCCGGGTTGAAATCCCCCGGATCACGGTCGGCCAATCTTTGGTCAAACCACCCGCCGGCGATGGCGCCCGGCTCGTCCGGGACGCCAAAACAACTTTCCTCCTCGTCAGTCAGGCCAAAAAGCAAGGCATAGAATTGCGAGCGAATCGCGGCGGGGAAATAATCGTAGCCACAGGCCCCGGCCGCCAACGTCTGTAAATCGCCCTCTGTCCGGTACCGTTCGGGGTTGGCGAACACGTTGGTGGCTGCCTGGTTGGTGACGATCCAATCCCAGTTGCGGGCCCGGGG
>JAKZSO010000097.1:0-7736 GCA_047517625.1 Alphaproteobacteria bacterium | reverse complement strand
GCTTCAACAGTGGCCGGTGGCGGTTCTCCCGGGCCACCGCGGCCATGGCCGCCGGTTTGTCGAGGTTGATCGTAAAGGCGGTGGTCAAGGCCTTAGGCTCGGGCAGCCCTGCCAACGTCCACACCGGGATGTCTTTCAGTTTCGACTCCAGGTCCCAAAGGGCGCAATCGAGGGCGTTGCGGGCGGCGCCGGGGGGCAACAGGCTTTGCAGTCCGGCGCGGTTCAAGGAGCCGGACTCCACCAAGTCTCGGACCTTGGCAATCTGTGCCGCGACCGCGCCCAACTGTTCGCCCTGGCGGCGGTTGGGGACACCTTCGCCGCGACCGCGCAGACCGCCTTCATGGATTTCCACCATCAGCACTTCGGCGGCCCACTTGCGGCTGCGGGAAATGCTAAATCCACCGCCGATATCCCAAATTTCCTCGCGGACGATGAGACGGCGACCCATAAGGATTATTTCTAGCTGGCGAAAAAGGTATGAGGCTCGCCCGGGGCGGTCCCAATCAGGTCAGCGGTAGCATATGGATATGGCCGGTGCCAAGTAGCCGAACAGGAACACCATATTTGACGATAACTCCAACGGCGTGGGGTGTTTGCGCGTGGCCGGACCACTCTGAGGACTGAATCCACGGCAGGACATTGTGCGCCGGCAACGGCCGGCTCATCAGAAATCCCTGGGCTATGTTGCATTTCAGGTTGCCCAGGAGATCCCAGGTTTCGGTGTCTTCGATGCCCTCGGCCACCACGCTGAGGCTGAGATTGTGGCCCAGTTCAACGATTGAGCGGACAATGACGGCGTCGTCGCTGGTTTCCCGCATGCCCATGACAAAGGACTTGTCGACCTTGATCTCCCTGACCGGCAGTTTGCGAATAAACGACAGGGAAGTGTAGCCGGTGCCGAAATCGTCGATGGAAATGCCGACCCCCATGGCATGAAGCCGGTTCACCGTTTCCGTTGCCCGGGCCACGTCCGACATGATCGCGCTTTCCGTTATCTCAAAGGAAAGTGCCTGGGATGGGACATTCCAAATCTCCAGGATTTTTTCCACATCCCGGGAAAAATTGCGGTCGTGCAGCGTCACCGGAGACAAATTCACCGCGACCGGAATCTCGATCCCCGATTCGCGCCAATTGCTGTATTCCCGCAGGGCGGCATTCAGCACCCAAATCGTCAAAGGCTCAATGACGCCGGTTTGTTCCGCTAAAGGAATGAAGTTGTCCGGGGTGACCATCCCATGTTGGGGGTGGTTCCAACGGACCAAGGCCTCGACGCCGCGGATTTTGATCGGGTCGAACCCGATTTTGGGCTGGAACATTAGCTCCAATTGGTCTTCCTGTATTGCCCGGCGCAGGTCGCCGGACAAGGACAGCTGGAAAACATGGTCGGCGTCGACCCGGTCGGCGGCTTCCCCGGCATACGCCGAAAATCCGGTGGCGTTGCGCTTCGCCGCGTACATGGCGATGTCGGCGTGGCGCATGAGCGTTGCGCTGTCCTCGCCGTGCTCGGGGTAGAACGAAATTCCGATGCTGGTGCCCACGGCGAATTTCTGATTTTGGATGATGATCGGCGCCTGGATGGATTCCAAAACCCTTTCCGCGGCGCTGATGGTGCCGGCGTAGGTGCCGCCGGTGGTCAGCAGAAACGCGAATTCGTCGCCGCCAAGCCGGGCGATGGTGTCGGATTCCCGCGCGGCCGATGAAATTTGCCCGGCAACGGCTTGCAGCAACTGGTCGCCGACCGGATGGCCTAACGTGGCGTTCACTTCCTTGAAGCGGTTCAGATCCATGACCATGATCGACAACGGTTGGCGTTGGCGCCGGGCCAGGGCGATGGATTGGTCCAGGCGGTCAAAAAACAGAGCGCGGTTGGGAAGCCCGGTCAATGTGTCGTACAAAAGCTGACGGCTGCGGCGGGCCTCGGCCTCGGCGGCGCGAACCTCGGCCCGGCGCACGCGGGCCGATGTGTTCAGGGTACGGGCGATGATTTCGGGGGTGATCGCCGCCAGCGTCAAGCAATCGTGTGCCCCCGCCAGCAAGTAATCCGCGACCTTAGCCTCGGACTCTTCGGCCAAAATAAACACCACCGGCACGGAGTTCCCCGCCCGGCGCAGTTCCGACAAGATATTCACCCGCTCGAACGCCGGCGTGCCGGCGCTCAAAAAAGCGCAGTCAAATTCGTTCTCGAGCAAGGCATCCAAAGCGGCCACAGGTTCCTGAAAAGGCGCGACGTCAGCCGTCAGGCCACTGTCCCCGATGGCCAGGCGCAAAACCCCAAGCTCTGCGCTGGTCGGAAGCGCAGTTAGAACCTTCAGCGGCTGCACTCAGAACTAATCCCGGCCATTTACCGGAACCTCCTAATGAACTTGACGATCCTTATACCGGCTTTTTCTAAAGAACGGCTTAACGCGCCGCTTGGCCAACCCGCTATTCTCGCCACCTGAACGTCTCAATTTGGCCATTTCCGTCGGAAAAACCATCCCTGTTGGGCATTTTGACGGCGGGGAGGGTGCCAGGGTGCATTACCGCGTCGCCGCCGATGATTCCGCCCCGGTACAGAATAAAGGCGACAACCCCGTACAATTCGTTTGGCCCAAGGGTTCCCGGGTTTTCCGGTGGCATGGCCCGGCGCAAATAGTCCATCAACGTTGTGGCGAACGGCCAATAGCTTTCAACGGTCTTGACCGGGCTTGCGCCGCCCAAGGATCCGCGGCCTCCGATCAATGCGCCGCCTCGGACGCCGTCGACCCCGCGCAGGTTGGCCCCGTGGCACTCCGCGCAACGATCGCGATAAACGAACGCGCCGCCGAAAACGGTGCCGCTGCCGCGCGGCAAACCCCGGCCGTCGGGCATTACGTCGATGTCGAGCACCGCGATCAACGCCGGGTCGGGATCGGCGCCCAGCCCGTAGCGGCCAGAAAATTGGGCGGCGGCCAGGGGCTCTGGGGCCGGTCGAATCTGGGCGGCGGTGGGGTAAGGCACGCCAAAGCCGAACGCGGAAACGGCCATCAAACCAGCGCCGATGAAAAAAACGAACCGCATGGACGGCTAACGAAACATTTCTGGCTGCCAATCCGATCGAAATCCGTCGCGATTGGGCATTTCGATGGCGGCCAAGTTATCAGCGCCAACCGCCGTGGTTTTTTCGATGATTCTTGCTTCGCCGAGGATATACGCAATCACGCTGTAAACCTGGTTCGGCTCCAAGACACCCGGAGACGGGTAGGGCATGGCCCGGCGAATGTAATCAAATAGCGTGGTGGCGAATGGCCAATAGCTTTCAACCGTCCGCCGGGGGTATTCCGAGGTCAAGGTTCCCCGCCCACCGATCAGGGCGCCGCCGCGTTCACGGCCGCCCAAAAGGTTTTCCCCGTGGCAGTCCTGGCATAGCTGGGCAAACAACACCGCGCCGTCTTCATAGGTCCCGCGACCGGGGGGTAGACCGTGGCCGTCCGCCCGCACATCCACATCCAGTGCGGCGATCAATTCCGGCGTCGCCGGTGTTCCGAAGCCGTACCGTCCGGGGGTGAACCCTTGCGCGGATGCGACGCCAAAGCCCGCAACCCAAACCGCCAACAACGCGGAAAATCCGGCCGCGAAGGCCGTGTTATGCGTCGCCAAAAAAGTGGACATTTTCGATCGTCCCGCCGCGATTAACCCGCCAAGTTTGGATCGCGTTGTTGTGGTAGTTGACGTTGCCGCGCTCGGCGTCGCCGCGAACTTCTTTCAGTTGACGGATGCTCGGCTGGACGTAACCGGTTTCGTCCGTGGCCCGGCTTTGTAGAACCGCCGGCTCACCATCCCAAACCCAGGGGAACCGAAACCTGGTCTGGGATTTGGACAGCACCGGCTCTTGCAGTTCGGCCAGATGCCAAGTTTTGGCGCCATCGGTGGAGACTTCCACCCGTTTGATCTTGCCCCGGCCCGACCAAGCCAGACCTGAAATTTCGTAAAACCCCGGGCCGTCCAGTTTGGCCTCGGGGTGAGGAAACAGAATGAGCGACTTGGCGGCCATGATGAACGTGAACTGCTTGGCTTCCCCGGTAATGATATTCAGATCGGTGTAGTGCGAGGTTTCTTCCCGGGTCTGGAACGGGGCGTCGGACACATCCAACCGGTGCAGCCATTTGACGTTGGTAATTCCTTCCCACCCCGGCAGTAACAGCCGCAATGGGTAGCCCTGTTCCGGGCGCAACGCTTCGCCGTTTTGGGCGTACGCCAAGATCGCGTCGTCCAGCGCCTTTTCAACCGGAATGCTGCGGCTGAGCATGGCGGCGTCCCTGCCTTCGGCGAGGATCCAAGAGGCATCGGGCTCAAGGCCGACTTCGCGCAGCACTGTCGACAAAGCGACGCCCGTCCATTCCGAGGTGCTCACCAGGCCGTGCATGTTGTGAATTTCGTTGCCCCGGGCCGAATGATATTCGCCGGCCGAATTTCCCGCGCATTCGATGAAGGATACTCGGCTGACGGCGGGCAGGCGTTTTAGGTCCGCCATTGAAAAAGTCAGTGGACGTTTGACCATGCCGTGGACCAGCAGCGAATGTTCATCTGGGTCAATTTCGGGAATGCCGTTGTGGTGGCGTTCGAAATGCAAAGCGGATGGCGTGATCGTTCCTTTAAACGATGCCAAGGGGGCGCGGCTGGAAGTTCCCGAGCCGGACCATTCGCGCACTTCGGTCTCAAACTGGGAGCGGGTGCCGTATCCGCCGTTTAGCCCGGGGGGCCGGCCGGGAACCCGGGTCGGATCGGCCGCAACGGGATATTCCACCGCGCCTGGCGGGGCGATGGCGTTTGCATTTTTTGGCGATGCAATGGCTGCCGCTGCCCCCGCAGCCGCCGCGGCACCCAACAGCAATTTGCGCCTGGACGGCGCCTCGACCGGCGCGGGTCGCGAGGCAAGTTTCGCGACTGCCGGGCCCTGTGGCTTGGACTTGTCTGTCATGGATTCTCCCCCCGTCGGAAACCACTCAACATCTCGGAGGGGTCAGGCCGCCGAACACGCGATTTTACTGAACGCCGGCCTTCAAAAAGGCGATGATGTTGGCCCGCATGGTGTCGTCTGTAATAATCATTTTCATCGTGGTTCCTTCGACCATTTCGCCCGGGCCGGAAAGCCACGTGTTCAGGGTGGTTTCGTCCCACACGATGCCCGACGTTTTCATTAGGTCCGTATAACGCGGGAAATCCTCGACCGCTCCGGCGGTGCGGCCAAAAACGCCAGCCAAATTCGGGCCCACCCGGTGACGACCGGTAGCGTCGAACAAGTGGCAGGCGCGGCACCGTGCGAAGGCCGTTGCTCCGGCTGCCGCGTCGCCCTGGGCCATGGCGGCATCGCCCATGACCATAAAGGCACACGCGGCGCCTAGTGCAACCAATCTGCTGGATATCATCTAGCTTCTTCCATCCCTTTGGAAAATTCGCAAACCAAGTTTCGGTCAATATCATACCGTCCGCCAAAATGGTAGCGGCCAAGCGCCGCAGCCGGCGGGCCAACCCTAGTGATCGAGCACCAATTTTGGCGTCTTGGCCCAACTGACACAGGTGCACATCAGGTGCTCCTCCTCGTGCTCGGATTTATCTAGAACATTGTCCCGGTGGTCCGGTTCTCCCTCCAGCACTACAACCGCGCAAGAGGCGCAAATCCCTGAGCGGCAGTCATAATCTGAATCGATGCCAGCATCCAAGAGCACATCCAGGATCGGTGTCCCGGGCGGCACCGTCAGCACCTGACCACTAGACTTGATCGTGACTTCGATCGCCTGATCGCCGGGTTTGGCCTCCGGCTTGGTGAACACTTCAAAGTGAACATGGTCTTCGGGCCAGCCGAGGTTTTCGGCAGCGTTCCGCGCCGCTTCGATCATGCCTTTTGGCCCGCACACATAGACGTGGCGGCCCGGGACGTGGGCGCCCAAAACCCCAGGAATATCGACCCCTTTTGCCGGATCGCCGCCATCGAAGTACAAATGCCCGGCGTCGCCGCAGACCTCGGTCACCGCATCGCGAAACGCCATGTCTTCTTCGGATCGGGCGGCGTAATGCATTTCCAGCGAGCCGTCCGTTTCGGCCAAGAAATACGCCATGGCCAAAATAGGCGTGATACCGATGCCGCCGGCAATCAACACAGAATGATTGGCGCCGTCGACCATTTCGAAAAAGTTTTTCGGGCCGATGGCATTCAGGACATACCCGGCCCTTGCCCGCTCGTGCATGAAAATTGAGCCGCCGGTGCCGTCGTCTTCGTACAAAACCGCCAGCTGATATTCGGGCGGCTCTTCACTGGGTGGGCTGGCGATGGAATAAGAGCGATGAGCCCGCTCGCCGTCCGGCGTGTAGACCTCAACGTCTATGTGGGCTCCGGCGGTGAACCCGGGCAGCGGCCCGCCGTGCTCCGACACCATTCGGAACCCGCGAATAGACGATGTCAGATGATCGGCGGAAGCGATGCGCACCCGCAGAGCCTTCGAATCCGGCGTTTCCGCCGCGGTCAGTTCCTCGGGCGATTCATCTGTCATGTCTGATCTTTCCTGTCCGCCGCGCTATCGGGGACGCATCCCGACATTACTACGCGGCTGGTGTTAATTGGATATGAGGGAGAAGTGAATATCATCAAGCCGCTGTAATCTTCAATTGCCCGGAATTGCCCGGGCTGGATCAGCACAGTTGGTGGGGGCACCGGCGCCCGAAGTGGCTATCCTGGGCGCCGGATTCATCCTGGGCGGGATGACCGGCGGCGCTCAAGAAACCGAGAGCTGGCGAAATCGGGAGGGAGTTTTGGCAAAGGACGTTCTAGAGCGTCAGTCGTTTTCCACTGGCGAAATCATTTTCAATAAGGGGAGCCACCCCGTGCGGCGTACCTGATTCAAGCCGGGTCCGTGAATATTGTGGTGGGCGAGGGCGAGGACGCCACTGTGGTCGGCACTTTGAAGGCGGGGGATTTGCTCGGGGAAATGGCGTTGGTGGATGCCCAGCCGCGGTCGGCAACCGCTGAGGCCAAGCAGCCCACCGTTGTCGTGGTGATTACCGCGATCGAATTCGCGAAGCGCCTGGAAAAATCGGATCCCTTTGTCCGGTCCATGGTGCGGGTGCTGACCCAGCGCCTGCGCAATATGACCGCGACCAGCAACGGAGATGGCTAGGGAGCCGGCAGGCATCCTGGCAGGATCAATCATGGCAACGCTAACCCCAGCCCAGCTCCGATACTTGCACCGGGGCCTCGATCAAGCCGGAGGAAAATTGCCCATTTTCGACCGCCAGGGCCGCATCGTTTCTGAAAAAACTGTGCGGGCGTGCGTGCGCGCCGGTTGGGCGGCGCCGTGGTTCAAAAATCCGCTGAAGCCCGAATGGACCGTATGCAAGCTGATCGATGCGGGCAAAACGGTCGCGGAACGACTTCGCCACCGGGAAATGGCTTGAAAAAGAGTTTTCGGCCCAAGTCTGTGACCGGCTCACAGGTGGTCTCAATAGATTAGTTGCCCTGTGCGGCGGGCTGCCTATGTTGTTTACACTCTGTTTAGTAAGTTTCTGCAAACTCCCTTGCGCATTGTCGGGGTCAGGTGAAATGGCGGCGCGCCAACCGGTAGCGGTTTGGTGTCGCTTTGTTTTGGAACGGGTTCGATGCTTATGACTGCATCTGTTAAATTTTGGGGAGTCCGGGGCAGCATTGCTTGCCCATCGCCCCAGCATCTGGGGTACGGCGGCAACACGAGCTGCGTTGAAGTCGTCTTTCCCGACGAAGATAA
>JAKZSO010000096.1:0-3117 GCA_047517625.1 Alphaproteobacteria bacterium | reverse complement strand
TCGCTGGTCGTGGCGTTGATGCAGTCCGAAGCAACTAGCGTCGCGCGTACGTTCTCAATTGGCTTTCACGAAAGCGAGTACAATGAAGCCGGCCACGCCAAACTAGTGGCGGATCACCTCGGCACGGATCACACCGAGCTTTATGTCGGATCGGACGAGGCTTTGGCCGTCATCCCGAACCTGCCGCAATACTATGACGAGCCGTTCGCAGATTCATCCCAAGTGCCAACGTACCTGATTTCCCACATGACCCGCCAGCATGTGACCGTGGCGTTGTCAGGGGATGGCGGCGATGAACTTTTTGCCGGATATACCCGGTACCACTGGGCGGAAATGGTTCGGCGCAGGTTTTTGGGCTTGCCCCACGGCGTGCGTCACAGCCTGGCGGCGGCAATCGATTTTCCGCCGCGGAGCCTTTGGGAGCTGGCAGCGCGGATCCTGCCACAAACTCACCGGCCCCAGCGCATCGGCGAACGGGCGTCGAAACTTGCAGAATTCCTGCGCGAGCCGGATGCCGACGCGATCTACAGGCGTCAGCACACGCATTGGCCGGATCCAGAAGGTCTTGTTATCGGCAGCCAAGAGCCGAAAGGTTTGCCTTTTGACACCTCTCTTTCCTCCATGATTCCGGATTTCGTTCAGCGCATGCAATTTCTTGATACGATGACCTACCTGCCAGACGACATTCTCACCAAAGTGGACAGGGCGTCGATGGCTGTCGGATTGGAAGCGCGCGTTCCATTGCTCGATCACAGGGTCGTGGAATTCGTTTGGCGGCTACCCCAGCAAATGAAGGTCCGCGGCGCGGAAGATAAATGGCTACTCCGTAAGATTCTGGATCGTAACGTTCCTCGCCAAATCATGGATCGGCCGAAAATGGGTTTTGGTGCACCGGTGGGCAAATGGCTCCGTGGCCCTTTGCGCGACTGGGCGGAATCTCTTCTGTCTCATAGTCGGCTTCAAGAAGCTGGATTTTTTGATCCCAACCTCGTTCGGGCGGCTTGGGAGGGGATGCTAACAGGCCGAAACACCGCTCAGGAATCTCTGTGGGGGATTTTGATGTTCGAGTCCTGGCGGGACGCCCAATCCCGTCCGGCCGCTGGAAAAAACTTGCACGCCGATGTTACTAGCCGGGTTGCCTAGGTGAGCGATCGGGTCAACGCTCTGTATTCCGACAAGCTCGATCTTTTGCGGGATATTTTCGGCGCATCGACCATCGAAGTTGACCGGGATACGGTTGTAGACGGCACATCGTATCCGATCATCGATGACGTCATTGTTGCCCTGGACCCAAGCCGATACCCCGCGAGCGTCCTGGAAAGATTGAACAGCTCGGATTTGGGGCAAAGACCCAGCACCAGCCATTTCGCGAGGGACGTTCAACGGTCGTTCGGCGCCGAATGGCAGCATTTCGAAAAAATCCTGCCAGAGCACGAAGGCGAATTCCGCCAATATTTTGATGTGGTAGATCTCGAGGATCTTTCGGGGGCCCGGGTTTGCGACCTGGGTTGTGGCATGGGCCGATGGAGCTATTTTTTGAAAGGCACGGTACGCGAGCTTGTACTTGTCGATTTCTCCGAAGCAATCTTCGTCGCGCGCCGAAACCTGCGCGGCGCCAAGAACGCGGTTTTCATCATGGCCGACGTGACCCAGCTGCCATTCAGGTCTGATTTTGCCGATTTCGCGTTTTGCCTCGGTGTGTTGCACCATTTGCCGTTGGACGCGCTGGAGCAAGTCCGGCATTTGTCCCGTTTTGCCCCCCGGCTGCTGATCTACCTGTACTCTGCCTTAGACAGTCGGCCGCGATTTCACCAGGTCCTGTTGGGCGCGGTGGATGCGGTGCGCCGCGCTGTTTCAGGGGTGGAAAACCCAGGGTTTCGGACCGGTTTTACCTGGGCGGCAACATTTGCTCTATACTTGCCAATTATCGGAATTGGGGCTTTGGTGCGGCCGCTCGGTCTGTCCAACAAGGTTCCTCTGTACGAATTTTATCGCGGCAAGTCTCTAAACAGAATTCGCCAAGACGTCTACGACCGTTTTTTCACATCGATCGAGCAACGGTTTAGTCGTGAGCAAATCCTGCAATTGTCCGACACCTTTGCAAGCGTTTCCGTGTCCGACCGAATCCCGCTGTGGCACTTCCTGTGTGACCGAGGAGACCGGCCCTGAAAATTGTTCATCTGATTTCCAGCTTGGAAACGGGCGGCACTGAAATGATGCTGTACAAGCTCATTCGAAGTTCAGATCGCGATCACTTGGAGAGTTTAGTGGTTTCGTTGACTGGAGGCGGAGTAATCGCCGACCGGATCCGCGCATTGGGCGTGCAGGTCCATAGTCTAGACATGCGACGGGGAATGCCAAATCCGGTGGCTTTCGTTCGGCTTTTTCTGCTGCTAAGGCGGGAGCGCCCGCAAGTTTTGCAGACATGGCTGTACCACTCAGACTTTTTGGGCCTGTTGGTTGGGAAGCTGGCGGGCGTGCCAGCGGTCGCTTGGAATATTCGCTGTTCGACAACAGATGAGCGATATTTCACCGGAATGACCGGCCGGATTGTTCGACTTTTGGCCCGATTGTCGAAAAGGCCAGCAGTTGTGGTGGTGAATTCCGTTGCGGGTCGTTCCATCCACGAAGCAATGGGATACCGGCCAAGGCGGTGGGAGGTCATCCCGAACGGCTTCGATCTCGGCACCTACATGCCTGACCCGACGGCATACAGGGACGTTCGTCAGGAGCTGAGGCTATTGGGAGATGCCCCTATCATCGGGCTGGTGGCCAGGTTCGACCCCTTGAAGGATCACCGTACGTTTCTCCGCGCGGCTGCCGTACTACGCCATAATTTTCCCCAGGCCCAGTTCGTTTTGGCGGGATGGGGTGTCGACCACAAAAACGAAACCCTTGCCCAGCTCATCGACGAGTTAGGATTGGGTCCTTCTGTTCATCTATTGGGGGAGCGCCAGGATATTTCTAGGTTGACCGCGGCATTTGACGTTGCCACCTGCTCTTCAACCGGTGAGGGGTTCCCCAATATCGTCGGAGAGGCCATGGCATGCGGGGTTCCGGTAGTGACCACCGATGTGGGCGATGCCCGGCTGGTTGTGGGTGACACCGGGAAAGTTG
>JAKZSO010000095.1:0-4156 GCA_047517625.1 Alphaproteobacteria bacterium | reverse complement strand
ATCCTCGCCGCCGTCAAACGCTTCTGCCTCCGGATCGATCAAAACTTATGCCACGAACTTTAGATTCAGGTGACTAGGGTCCGGACTCATTACAGCCACCAGATGACGGCGGCGGCAAGGGCGATTGCGGCGATGAAGTTTTTGATGTTGCGGTCGAAGCGGGTGGCTATACGGCGCCAGTCCTTGAGGTTACTCCATCACGGGTTCCGTCGGACGTTTCGGTTGGCACTTTTTCATCCGTTTCGTCCTCGTCCCACTCGATGGCTGTGGGGGCCCTGACCAGGGCCTCTTTCAGGGCCTCTTCAACGGTGGACACGGGAATAATTTCCAGCCCTTTCTTGACGTTATCCGGAATTTCGGCCAGATCCTTTTCATTATCGATGGGGATCAAAACCTTCTTCACGCCGCCGCGCAGAGCGGCCAGAAGTTTCTCTTTTAGACCGCCAATCGGCAGCACCCGGCCGCGCAATGTGATCTCACCGGTCATCGCCACGTCCTTGCGAACGGGGATTCTGGTCAGGACGGAAACGATTGTGGTGGCCATGGCGACGCCGGCCGACGGGCCATCTTTTGGCGTCGCCCCTTCCGGCACATGGACGTGGATATCACGGCGCTCGAACGACGGCGGTTTGACGCCAATGTCCAAGGCCCGGGAGCGAACATAAGACGCCGCCGCCTGAACCGATTCCTGCATCACATCTCCAAGCTTACCTGTGATGGTCATCTTGCCTTTGCCCGGCAGCATCACGGCTTCGATGGTCAGCAACTCGCCGCCAACTTCGGTCCACGCCAAGCCGGTGGTAACACCGACCAAATCTTCCAATTCAGTCTCACCGTACCGGAACCGGGGAATGCCCGCGTACTTGGCCAAATTGCGGGCGGTGATGGAAATCCCTTTGGTGCCATCCTGAACGATTTCCTTGGTCGCTTTGCGGGCCAGGCGCGCGAGTTCTCTCTCAAGGCTGCGGACCCCAGCCTCGCGCGTGTATGTGCGGACCAGGGTGCGAAGTGCGGGCTCGGAAATCGACCACTCGGTTTCCGACAGCGCATGGATTTGCTGCTGCTTGGGGATCAAATGGCGTTTGGCGATTTCGACCTTTTCGTCCTCGGTGTAGCCCGAGATATGGATGACCTCCATGCGGTCCAACAACGCCGGAGGAATCCGCAGCGTGTTGGCGGTGGTCACGAACATCACGTCGGAAAGGTCGTAGTCCAGCTCCAAATAATGGTCGTTGAAGGCGTTGTTCTGCTCAGGGTCCAGCACCTCTAACAGCGCTGACGACGGATCGCCGCGGAAATCCGCTCCCAACTTGTCGATTTCGTCCAATACAATCAACGGGTTGGAATATTTGGCCTTTTTCATGGCCTGGACGATCTTGCCCGGCAGCGAACCGATATAGGTACGCCGGTGGCCGCGAATTTCCGCTTCGTCGCGGACGCCGCCCAGTGACATGCGGCCAAAGCTGCGCCCGGTCGCCCTGGCGATGGACTTACCCAGCGACGTTTTGCCGACGCCGGGAGGGCCCACCAGGCAAAGGATCGGGCCCTTTATTTTCTTGGTTCGCTGCTGAACGGCCAGGTATTCGATGATCCGTTCCTTGACCTTTTCCAGACCATAATGGTCATCATCTAAAATCTGCGCCGCCTTGTTTAAATCCTTGGAAATGCGGCGTTTTTTCCCCCACGGGATACTTAGTACCCAGTCCAGGTAGTTGCGCACAACGGTGGCTTCGGCGGACATGGGGCTCATATTCCGGAGCTTTTTCAGTTCGGCCGTGGTTTTCTCAAGGGCTTCTTTGGACAGCTTGGTCTCTTTGATCTTGTCTTCCAGCTCGGTCAGTTCGTCTTTGCCGTCCTCGCCCTCGCCGAGCTCGCGCTGGATCGCCTTCATCTGTTCGTTCAGATAGTACTCGCGCTGGGTCTTTTCCATCTGGCGTTTGACCCGGCTTCTGATCTTTTTCTCCACCTGCATGACCCCGATCTCGCCTTCCATCAGCGAGAATGCCCGCTCCAGGCGCTCGACCACGTTGGTCATTTCCAACAGCTCCTGTTTGTCGGAAACTTTGTTTGCCAAGTGGGATGCCACGGTGTCGGCCAATTTGCTGGGATCGTCGATCTGGTTCAGGGAAACCAGCACCTCCGGCGGGATCTTCTTGTTGAGCTTCACATAGTGCTCGAATTGGGAATACAGCGACCGCGCCAAGGCCTCCACCTCCCGGGCATCGCTCGGCACATCCTCAATCTTCTCGGCCTCGGCGCGGAAATAATCGGCGCCGTCTTCGTATTTGATGATCCGCGCCCGGGCGCCGCCTTCCACCAGCACTTTCACGGTGCCGTCGGGCAGCTTGAGCAGCTGCAAGACCGAGCCAATGGTGCCGACCGGATGAATGTCATCGGACGTTGGGTCTTCTTCGCCCGCGTCCTTCTGGGCCACCAACAGGATCTGCTTGTCCTCGCGCATGACCTCGTCCAGCGCCCGCACGGATTTCTCGCGGCCCACGAACAGAGGCACGATCATGTGTGGGAACACCACGATGTCGCGCAACGGCAGTACTGCGTAGGATTGAGGTTCAGAAGTCTCGGTCATGCCCTAACTCACTGGTTTGCGCCGCGCGCGGCGTCACGGAAATCCAATTTGGCTTCTGGCTATTCTAGAGCAGATCGCGCTTGCGCGTGAATCTGATCGGCACTTTGCAAAGGCAAATCTGTCTTTTGAGTGAATTAGCACTCTCGAGGCAAGTCTGCTTGGCGTCACGCATGTATGTGTGCCGCCACGGCTCGCGGTTCAAGGTCACTTTTAGAGTTTGGGATTTTTCCCCGGGGCCACGCGCTTCCTGCGGGGCCAAACATTACATGCGGAACGGGCGTGCTGCCCGGCCAAACACTACATGCGCTGCGGGCTTCCTGCCCGGCCATGACAGCAGTCTAAGCGCTGGATTCCACTTCGTCGCGGCGTTCGGAATAGATGTGCAGGGGCTGTGCACGGCCCTCCACGACCTCCGAATTGACCACCACTTCTTCGACGCCGTCCAACGATGGCAATTCGAACATCGTATCCAGCAGGATGGCTTCCAAGATTGACCGCAAGCCCCGGGCCCCGGTTTTGCGGCCGATTGCGCGCCGGGCGATGGACGCCAGAGCGTCGTCCGAGAACGTCAAATTGACCGATTCCATGTTGAAAAGCCGCTGGTACTGCTTGACCAGAGCATTTTTCGGCTGGGTCAGAATATCGATCAGAGCGGGTTGATCCAAATCCTCCAGCGTCGCCAAAACCGGCAAACGGCCGACAAATTCCGGGATCAAGCCAAATTTCAGCAAATCTTCGGGCTCCACGTTCTTCAGGACATCGCCGGTGGTGCGGTCGTCGGGGGATCGCACGTCGGCGCCAAAGCCGATGGACGTGCCCTGGCCCCGGGCCGCGATAATTTTCTCCAACCCGGAGAACGCGCCGCCGCAAACAAATAAGATGTTCGTGGTGTCCACCTGCAGGAATTCTTGCTGAGGGTGCTTGCGGCCCCCTTGGGGCGGCACCGAGGCAACCGTGCCCTCCATGATCTTCAGCAAAGCCTGCTGGACGCCTTCGCCGGACACGTCCCGGGTGATCGACGGGTTGTCGGTCTTGCGGCTGATTTTGTCCACTTCGTCGATGTAGACGATGCCGCGCTGGGCCCGCTCGACGTTGTAATCGGCGGCCTGGAGCAGCTTCAGAATGATGTTTTCCACGTCCTCGCCCACGTAGCCCGCTTCCGTCAGCGTCGTGGCGTCGGCCATTGTGAACGGCACGTCCAGGATGCGCGCCAGGGTCTGGGCCAGCAGCGTCTTGCCGCAGCCCGTGGGGCCGATCAGCAGAATGTTGGACTTGGCCAACTCCACATCGTTGGATTTGGTGTCGTGGCCCAGGCGCTTGTAATGGTTATGGACCGCCACCGCCAACACCCGCTTGGCGTAGGGCTGGCCGATCACATAGTCCTCTAGCACCGATGCGATGTCTTCCGGCGTCGGCACCCCATCGGCGTTCTTGACCATCGCGCTTTTGTGCTCTTCGCGGATGATGTCCATGCACAATTCGACGCATTCGTCACAGATGAACACCGTCGTGCCCGCGATCAGTTTGCGGACTTCGTGCTGGCTCTTGCCGCAGAACGAGCAATAGAGC
>JAKZSO010000094.1:0-3582 GCA_047517625.1 Alphaproteobacteria bacterium | reverse complement strand
GCCGAGCGCGACAGCCATATCTTACAGAAAATCAAGCTGGCGTCCTGATGGATGAGGTGCTCGACACCTACCAGCACCTTACCGGCGTTTTGCCCTCACGCGTTGTTGTGCATAAGACAAGCCTCTATCAACCCGAGGAGGAAAAGCGGTTCCGACGGTCCATCGAGGCCCGAGTGTCCGGGTGTGATTTGGTCTGGATGCGCAGCACTGCTTTCCGACTAATTCGAAGAGGCACTCAAGAACCCTGGCGTAGCACGCTCTGCACGATCGGCGATGAGCGCTACCTCTTCACCAGCGGGTACGTGCCGTGGTGGGATGAGTATCCTGGCCCCCACATTCCCTCGCGCCTTCAGATCGGGGCATGTGGACCTACCAACATTCGAGACCGTGCGAAAGAAATTCTCATTGACAAAAATGAACTGGAACTCAAGCGAGGAAATCGGGCGGCATCCGATCACCATTTCGTTTGCCCTAGGGTCGGCTTGCTGATGACAGAACTGTCAGCCAACCAAACACCGAATCCATCATACCGTTTCTATATGTAACCGGTCCCGTGCCGAGTTCTGATCGGCGTGATCGTGCTGTGCCGACGGGCCTGACTCTGATGACTGTGTTTGGGCAAGGACGTACAGCCGAATGAGCGCCCGACATCACAATGTGGTACCTGTGGTGCCCCGGAACACTGACCCGAAAAAGATGTTAACAAAGCAGGAAATCCTTGCGTTTCTCAGTCCCCTCACCCTTACAACCGGCCGGCTTGGGAGTTGGCCGAACGAAGACACTAGTGCAACAGTATTCGAGCGCCTTGCGAATAACGAAGCTGAGCCGATCACGAAGGTGCAGCTTAATCAACTCCTGGCACTAGGGCACGAAGCCCACCTATCTAATGATTTCTTCGAGCGCTACTGGCTGAGGCGGCCAGTTCGCCATCCCTATAATGTAGAGTTCCTCCCTGATTTCGACGCCACTTGGCTCAAGCAGACTGCCATCGTCTAATTGGCTCACCTGAAATGGGGCTGTACCGGGTCTAGGTCGATGGTTTGCTTTGGTTTGCGGCCATTTGCCGCCCGAAACCCAGTGGAAACCCAGCCTCCTAGCCTCGCCGGCGCCTTTTCCGGAACGGCCCCGTAACTACTTGTAAACGCTGGCGTTTTGGTGGGCGCGCCGGGGGTCGAACCCGGGACACACGGATTAAAAGTCCGTTGCTCTACCGACTGAGCTACGCGCCCGAATAAGGTGAAGGTGGGCCGGAAATCTAGAGCAGATCGCGGACGGAGTCCGCGTGAATCTGATCGTCGCGAATAAAGAGCAGATCGCGGACGATGTCCGCGTGAATCTGATCGTCGCGGATGAAGATCAGATCGCGGACGATGTCCGCGTGAATCTGATCGTCGCTAAAAGATCAGATCGCGGACGGAGTCCGCGTGAATCTGATCGTCGCCATTTAAGAGCAGATCGTGGTGTGGCTTCACACCACGTGAATCTGATCGGCAAATTTATCTGCCGCGTACAATTTCGTTAGTGGCGCGCAGACGCCGGGACAGCGTGGTGGCCAGGGATCTGTAAAACCGCGAGGCGAAGCCCAGGTCCGCCGCCGCCAGTGCCTCAAGCTCCGGCCCGCTGACAGTCAGAATTTCCACTTGGCCGTCGGCCACGACATTTGCCGTGGCGCCGGACCGGTCGAGCATGGACATTTCGCCGAAAACCGCGCCGCTGCCCAACCGCGCCAGCTGCCAGGTTCCTTTGGTGTCGGAGCGTTCCACCCGGACTTCGCCGTCGGTAATGATGAACAGGGCTTCGCCCACGGCACCCTGGGCCAAAATCACGTCATTGAACGTATAGCGGCGATATTCGGCTTTACCGATCAGCACTTCCCAGTCCTGGGCGGACAGCCGGTTCAGGGTCCCAGACATGGCCTTGCGCATCAACTCTTCGGTGCGATGTGGGGCCCAGGCCAGAATCTGCGAAGCGTTTGTCATGATCTCCCCGGCGCTGGCTTAGAGGATCGGGAGGGCTGCATATTCGACTTCCCGCAGCACATATCTGGTCATGTCGGACAGGCTAACCACCGCCTGGACCTTGCCCTGATCGACGACCGGGATATGGCGAAAGCCGCCGTGGTTCATGGTTGCCATCACATCGTGGGGATTGTCGTCCATGGCGCAGGCGACCACGTCCCGGGTATAGAGGCTGTCCACGGGCTTGGCCAAGGCATCGGCTCCGTCCTCGCCAATGGCGCGGATGATGTCCCGTTCAGACAACACGCCGAAAAATTCGCCTTCCGCGCCCGTTACCACCAACAAACCGATTTTCTTGGACCCCATGGTCTTGGCCGCATCGCCGATGGGTGCCGAGGGAGACGTCGCAAACACCGCAAGCTCCCGGCCCTCCAACATATTGGCGATCGTCAGGTTGCCGTCTGCCACTGGACTTTTCCCCACCAAATTGCTCCCCGATCAACAAGGTACCACGATCCCGAACGCTGACGAATTATTGCTCGCCGGCGTCGTATCGGCCGAGAAATCCGTCGGCCCATGCTTGAAGGCCTCCGGCTGAGATGGCGCCGCGAATGCCGGCCATCATGTCCTGGTAGAAGGTCAAATTGTGCCAGGTCACCAGCGTCGCCGCCAAAATTTCCTTGGCCTTCACTAGATGATGCAGATAGGCGCGGGAATAGCTTTGGCAGGCCGGGCAGGCGCATTCCCCGTCCAGCGGTTTTGGGTCGTCTTTGTGCCGGGCATTGCGCAGGTTCACTGTGCCGGCGCGCGTGAAGGCCTGGCCGTTGCGCCCGGACCGGGTGGGCAGCACGCAATCGAACATGTCCACGCCCCGCAACACCGCGCCGATGATGTCGTCCGGCTTGCCCACCCCCATCAAATACCGGGACGCGGCGGGGGGCAGCGCGGCGGCGGTGGCCTGGGTGACCTCGAACATGGCGTCTTGGCCCTCGCCCACGGCCAGACCGCCGATGGCGTAGCCGTCAAAGCTGATCGCCGTCAGTGCCTCCACCGATTCCTGGCGCAGATCTGGGTAGACGCCGCCCTGGACAATGCCAAAAAGGCCCCGCCCAACCGAAGTGCCCCAAGCGTCCTTGCACCTGGCGGCCCAGGCCATGGACCGGCGCATGGACCGAGCGGCGGTGTCCCGCGTGGCCGGGAATGGCGTGCATTCGTCCAGCACCATGACAATGTCGGAACCCAGCAGAGTCTGGATTTCCATCGCCCGTTCCGGCGAGAGCTCGAATTTCGTGCCATCCACATGGGAGCGAAAGGTCACAGAGTCGTCGGTGATTTTGCGCAGTCCGGCCAAAGACATGACCTGAAAGCCGCCGGAATCGGTCAGGATCGGCTTTGGCCAGTTCATGAATTTGTGCAAACCGCCCAAAGCCGCGATGCGCTCCGGTCCCGGCCGCAGCATCAGGTGATAGGTGTTGCCGAGCAGGATATCCGCGCCGGTCTCGGCCACGGCTTCCGGGGTCATGGCTTTGACCGTGGCCGTCGTGCCCACGGGCAGAAACGCCGGCGTGCGGATATCGCCGTGGGCCGTGGTCAGCGTGCCGGTGCGGGCCGCGCGGTCGGTGGC
>JAKZSO010000093.1:0-2852 GCA_047517625.1 Alphaproteobacteria bacterium | reverse complement strand
CACCATTGGGTTCCCCTCGTTTTCAATTTATCGCGTCTGGTTCAATGGATCAGGGAGGCGGCATTTCTTGACGCTCAGGGACGCCAACGTCAGGTTGAAGAAATTGGCTTAACGACGTTGGTCGTTATGACGCTTGGGGTTTGGGCCACAGATCAATCGAAAGATCAGGACCGCACCAGGCAGTTTTTTTGCAATCGGTTGGAAACCGGCGATCGTGTCATGTCGCGGCTCTTCCGGTAGTCCACCCCTGAAGACTGCAGGAGTGTCAGAACATGGCTAAGGCCAAGCCCAGAAAGCTGAATATTATTGGCGGTCTCGGAACACTTCCCGGGGCCGATATCCTGTTCAAGATCTTCGGGCGAATTCGCGGCCGGTCCTGAGCGGTTCCACGAGGTTGGTTTTTGCGTTTTTTTATCCCGATTTGGAGGGTTTGTAATGTTGATTGGTGTTCCGAAAGAAATCAAGAATCACGAATACCGGGTCGGAATGGTCCCCGGCAGCATTCGCGAATGTGTGCACCACGGTCATTCGGTAATCGTGGAAACCAACGCGGGCGGCGGGATCAGCGCATCGGACGCCGAATACCAGGGCGCCGGCGCAACCATTGTCGATAGCGCAGGTGAAGTCTTCGCCAAGGCCAACATGGTGGTTAAGGTGAAGGAACCGCAAGCGGTCGAGTGCAAGATGCTGCGCGAGGGGCAGATCCTGTTCACGTATCTGCATCTGGCTCCCGATCCGGAGCAGACCAAGGACTTGGTCGAGAGCGGCGCCGTATGCCTGGCCTATGAAACAGTGACCGACAGTCGTGGCGGCCTGCCTCTACTGGCTTCAATGTCGCAGGTTGCCGGGCGCATGTCGGTTCAGGCCGGCGCCCACTGCCTTGAGAAGGAAGCCGGCGGTCGGGGCGTCCTCTTGGGCGGCGTGCCGGGCGTAGCGCCGGCGAAAGTCGTCGTCATCGGCGGTGGCGTGGTCGGTGAAAATGCCACTTACATGGCTGTTGGCCTCGGCGCGGACGTTACGGTGATCGATAGAAACATCGATACGCTCCGCAGTATGGTCGTTCGTTTCGGCCAATCCATCAAGACCGTTTACTCCACCGGCCATGCCATCGAAGAGCAGGTTCTTGGTGCCGATCTGGTCATCGGCGGCGTATTGGTGCCGGGCGCGGAAGCCCCGAAGCTGGTGACAAAGGATATGGTCTCGCGGATGAAACCGGGTTCGGTTCTCGTCGATGTCGCCATCGACCAAGGCGGTTGCTTCGAGACCTCCCACGCCACCACTCATTCGGATCCCACTTACGTGATCGACGAGGTCGTCCATTATTACGTTGCCAACATGCCCGGCCCCGTCGCCCATACGTCTACCTATGCACTCAACAACGTAACCTTGCCGTTTATCTTGGCGCTGGCCGACAAGGGTTACCGACTAGCCCTGCATGAAGACCCGCACCTGCTCGCAGGGTTGAACGTACATTTTGGAATCGTCACTTATAAGGCCGTCGCCGACGATCTTGGCTACAAGTTCATAGACCCGCAGGAGGCGATTGCCTCTTAGCCCCGGAACGCCGCCTCGATGGCGGCTGCGTCGATCCCGTAGGCGCGGTACAGATCATTAACGTTGCCGCACTGGCCAAACTGATCGACGCCGAGCGACCGCGCCCGGTGTCCGCCGACCGAGCCGGTCCACGTCAACGCCGCAGGATGGCCGTCCAGAACCGTCACCAGCCGGGCGGCGGGCCTTAAGTCAGACAACAGCCGCGCGATATGGGATTTTTCGCCCTGCGCGCGCCAATCCCGGTACAACCGGTCGGCCGATGTCACCGCCAGAAGGCCGATGCTGTCGTCGGCCAGAGACGCATGGGCAGCAGCAGCCTCGCCGGCCAAGGCGCCGGTATAGATGATGGCCCCTTGCGCTTGTCTGCCCGGCTTCACCCGCCAATAGGCCCCGGCCAGCAAGTCGCGGCTGAGACTTTTGGTCATCCGGCGTTTGGGCTGAATGAGCCCCAGGGTCGACAGGCGCAGATATACAGCCCCGCCGTCATCGGCCTGCATGTAATCGAATCCCCAGCGCATGATTTCCGACAATTCGTCGGCGAAGGCCGGCTCGAAACTGCTCAGGCCCGGCTGGCCCATGCCGATCAGGGGCGTGGCAATGGACTGGTGCGCGCCGCCTTCGGGCGCCAGCGACAGGCCGGACGGCGTCGCCACCAGCATAAAACGCGAATCCTGATAACAGGCGTAATTCAGGGCATCGAGGCCACGTTCTATGAACGGGTCATACAGCGTGCCGATGGGTAACAGCCTCTCGCCGAACAGCTCATGGGAAAGCCCCAACGCGCCCAGCATCAAAAACAGGTTGTTTTCGGCGATGCCCAGTTCGATATGCTGCCCGGCATCGTCGGCGGCCCATTTCTGCACCGAGGCGACGTGATGGTCACGAAAGGTGTCGGATACCTTATCGCGCGCGAAAATGCCGCGCCGGTTGACCCAGCTGCCCAGATTGGTCGATTGCGTCACGTCCGGCGAGGTGGTGACGATTCGCCGGGCCAGGTCAGTGTCGGTCCCGGCGATGTCGTAAAGAATCCGGCCGAAGGCTTCCTGGGTACTAATAGAAGCACCGTTTTTTTGCCTAGATTTATTGACATCCATTCCGGGCAGGGTATCAGGCACCCCCACCCGGGCGGCCGATTTGCGGCGACTCTGGCCACCCACCGCATTGAAGGGCACCCGGCTGAGAAAATCTTTTAATCCGTCCGGTTCCGCTGCAAGTCCGGCGAAGGGGTCCCATTGGCAGCCTTCGGGAATATTCATACGGACTCGCAAGGTGTCCACTTGTTCGGCGGTCATGATACC
>JAKZSO010000092.1:0-3218 GCA_047517625.1 Alphaproteobacteria bacterium | reverse complement strand
ATTGTCATCCTCGTATTAGGGGTCATTGGGTTCTTATCGGTCTTCACCGTCGAACAGACTGAATCCGCTTTGGTGCTGCAATTGGGTGAACCAAAGCGGGAAATCACGGTTCCGGGCCTGCATTTTAAGATCCCGATCATTCAAAACGTCATCAAAATCGATAACCGCATCCTGCATTTGGACGCGGAACCGGCCGAGGTCATCGCTTCGGACCAGAAGCGGTTGGTGGCGGACGCATACCTGCGTTACAAGATCACCGACCCCTTGTTGTTCTTTCAGGCGGTCACGGCTGAAGCGGCTGCAAATATTCGCCTTCAGTCGCTGTTGGAATCCGCGCTCAGAGAAACGTTGGGCACCCAACCCCTGAACGCAATTATCTCCGGCCAGCGCCTGGCACTGATGGAAACCGTGACCCAGATCACGAGCGGTCAGGCCGAGGGGCTTGGCATAACGGTGATCGACGTCCGCATCAAGCGCGCCGATCTGCCCGAAGACAACAGCGTCGCGGTGTACCAGCGCATGCGCACGGGCCGGGAGCAAGAAGCCAGGCAAATCCGCGCCGAAGGCGCCGAGGCGGCGTTGAGAACGCGGGCCCAAGCCGACCGTGAGGTGACGGTTATTTTGGCCAATGCCCGGCGAGATTCGGAAATTCTCCGGGGTTTGGGCGATGCCGAGGCAATCAAACTTTTTGCCGACGCATTCGGGCAGGACATCGAATTCTTTTCGTTCTACCGGTCCATGCAGGCCTACCGGACGGCGTTGGGGGCCGATGACACCACCATGGTGCTGTCGCCGGATTCCGATTTCTTCCAATTTTTCCGCAATATGACCGGTGTCGATGTGAACGCGGCGGAATAGTCCAATACCGCGGATTGCCGGGCCGACCCCATGAGTGACCTGGGTGTTGGCTTGGCGTTGGTGCTGGTGATCGAAGGCGCGCTGTATGCGCTGTTTCCTGATGCCATGAAGCGCATGATGGCCATGGCCCAGGGCCTGCCGAGTTCGCAAATTCGCGGTGTTGGTTTGGGCGTGGCGTTTGTCGGCGTATTTTTGGTGTGGCTGATCCGGCTTTAAGCGCGCCGCCGCTCCACAAAAGTCTTCAAGTCTGCGTGAATTCTTCGCATTTCAGCGAAGAATCCTTAACTGTGACCCGTTTGCCATCAGACGGCCACACCGTGGTCACAATTTGTACAAAGTTTCCGCCTATGGTGAGATCAATCTCAGGTCACCTGGAAAGGTCATGAATGTTTCATTTGTCTAAGGTTTCGAAGACCCTGGGCCAAGGCGCCCGCGCGGCCACGTTTGGCTCGGCCATGTTTGTCACCACGCTTTTCGCGGCGGGTGCGCCGCAGGCCCTGGAACCCGGCCTCAATTTCGCCGACGTCGCGGCAATCACACTGCCCGCGTACGTGGACATCGTCACAAGCCAGAATGTGGCCCAGCGCGGCAGGGGCCAGCAACGCCAGGGCGGCGCTTTTGACGAATTCTTTGAAGATTTTTTTGAAGATTTGCCGGAAGGTCAGCAGCGGTTGCTGCGCCCGGCCGCCCAGGGCTCGGGCTTCGTCATCGATCCCTCGGGCCTGATTGTCACCAACAACCACGTGGTGGCCGGGGCCGACGGCGTCGAAGTCGTTTTTTTTGACGGCACCCGCCTGCCCGCGACCATTATTGGCCGTGATGAACGGGCGGATTTGGCGGTCCTAAAGGTCGAGGCCGACGGTGACCTGCCCTTCATCAATTGGGGTGATTCGGACGCCGCCCGCATCGGTGAATGGATTATCGCCATTGGCAACCCGTTTGGGCTGGGCGGCACCATCACCGCCGGCATTATTTCGGCCCGGGCGCGCAACATTAACGCTGGCCCTTATGACCAGTTCCTCCAGACCGATGCCTCCATCAACCAGGGCAATTCCGGCGGCCCGCTGATCAACATGGCCGGCGAAGTGATCGGCATTAACACCGCTATTTTCTCGCCCACTGGGGCCAGCGTCGGATTGGGCTTTGCCATTCCGTCCAACTTGGCGCGACCAATTATTGAGCAGTTGGTAGAATTCGGCCGAGCCCGGCGCGGCTGGCTGGGTGTGCGGATTCAGCGGGTCACCGATGAAATCGCCGAAGGACTGGACTTGGCGGAGGCCAAGGGCGCTTTGATCGCCGGGCTCACGGTGGACGGCCCCGCCGGTCGCGGCGGCATTGAGATCGGCGACGTAATCTTGTCTTTTGGCGGCCGCGAAGTCCCCGACATGAGCGCTTTGCCACTTATTGTCGCCCAAACCACCCCCGATTCCATGGTCGCTGTCGAGGTGTGGCGGGACGGCGCGACGGTGAAGTTTGATATGCGCGTGGGTGAACTCACCGATGTTGCCGTGGCGGCATTGCAGCGTGAACCGGCGCAGACCCCACCGGGGGGTATTGAAACACTGGGGTTAACCCTGACCGACATCAACGGCGAATTGCGTCAGCAGTTCGGCATCGGCGGTGAGGTTTCCGGCGTCGTGATTACCAAGGTCGCCGCCGGTACCGATGCCGCCGCCCGGCGCATCCAGCCCGGTGACGTGATTTTGGAGGTCGCCCAGCAGGAAGTCTCGACGCCGGACGAAATCGCCGCACTGATCGCATCGCGGCGGAACAATAATTTGTCGTCGGTGCTGATGTTGATTCAGGAACCGGATGGCGATTTGCGGTTCGTGTCTTTGAGCCTCGACGGCTAGCCGCAAAACCACCCCCACCCTATCCCTCCCACATCAAGGGGGAGGGATTCTTTTTTGCACCGCTTCCACCGAACAATCCCCCCTCCCCGCCGAGGGAGGGGGTTAGGGGGAGGAAGTGCGTAGGCGCTAAAGAAATCGAAAGGGCTCAGTCGCCGACGAAGTCGTCCGCCGAATAGCCCTGCAAAAAGAGCAATGCAGTCAGGTCGCCGTGGTCGATGACCACATCCGCGGCGTCGCGGACCACCTGTTTTGGCCGCACCGCCACCCCTAACCCGGCGGCGGCCAGCATCGCAATATCGTTTGCGCCGTCGCCCACAGCCACGGTCAATTCTGCTGGGATGCGGTGTTCCGTCATCAAGGCCGCCAGGGTCGATCGCTTGCCCTCGGCGCCGACGATATTGCCGGTGATGCCCCCGGTCAAAACGCCGCCCTCAATCTCGAACAAATTGCCGCCGTATGTGTCGAACCCGGCGGCCGCGGCCACCCGAGAAGTAAAGAATTGGAAGC
>JAKZSO010000091.1:0-12110 GCA_047517625.1 Alphaproteobacteria bacterium | reverse complement strand
GGCGGAGGCGGCGCTGGTGTTGGCCTTCGATGTCTTGAAGCCGGGTGGGGCGTTTGTCGCCAAGGTCACCCAGGGCGGCTCTGGCAAGGAATTGCTGGTGCTTCTCAAGCGCCGATTTGGCACGGTGCGGCACTTCAAACCCAAGGCCAGCCGCAAGGAATCACCCGAAACCTACGTGGTTGCAATGGGTCTAAAGGCGCCCGAATAGCCGTCTATTAATCCCAAACCGGCCATGGCATAGTGCCGCCCCGGTCGCACAGGAGGAGCTATGGTTATTCGCGAGGCTTTGACATTTGACGATGTCTTACTCAAGCCCGCGGCCTCCTCCGTCTTGCCCGGCCAAGTTAACACGCGGACCCGCCTGACGGGTTCAATCGACCTCAACATTCCCCTGATTTCAGCCGCCATGGACACGGTGACGGAATGGCGCCTTGCCATCGCCATGGCCCAGGCGGGCGGGATCGGGGTCATCCACCGCAACCTTGACGCCAAAGCTCAGGCCGATCATGTGGCAAAAATCAAAAAGTTCGAATCCGGGATGGTGGTCGACCCCATGACCATTCGCCCCGACCAAACCTTGGCGGATGCGTTGTCGATGATGGCCGAGCACTCGATTTCAGGGGTTCCGGTGGTCGAGAAGTCGGGCAAATTGGCGGGCATCTTGACGAACCGCGATGTCCGCTTTGCCGATGACCGCAGCCAGCCGGTCAGCGAACTGATGACCAGGGATGATTTGGTTACCGTGGGCGAAGGCGTGGAAATGGAGGAGGCCAAACGCCTGCTCCACAAGCACCGCATCGAAAAGCTGTTGGTGGTGGACAGCGCCTATCACTGCATCGGCTTGATCACGGTCAAGGACATCGAGAAATCAGTGGCCCACCCATTGGCCAGTAAGGACGAACAAGGCCGCTTGCGGGTCGGCGCCGCCACCAGCGTCGGCGAAGTTGGTCTCGCCCGGGCCGAGGCCCTGGTCGATGCCGGGGCCGATGTGATTGTGGTGGATACCGCCCACGGCCATTCGGACTCTGTTCTGGAAACAGTCACCCGCATCAAAGCCAAGAGCAATTACACCCAAGTCCTGGCCGGTAACATCGCCACGGCCGAGGGCGCGAAGGCCTTGATGGGCGCCGGCGCCGACGCGATCAAGGTCGGCATCGGCCCGGGGTCCATTTGCACCACGCGGGTTGTTGCCGGGGTCGGCGTCCCGCAATTGACGGCGGTCGCGGACGCCGTGGATGAAGCGAAGAAAAACAACATCCCAGTGGTCGCCGACGGCGGCATCAAGTATTCGGGCGACTTCGCCAAGGCGATCGCCACCGGGGCCGACTGCGCCATGATCGGGAATTTGCTCGGCGGCACCGAAGAAGCCCCGGGCGAGGTTTTCTTTTACGAAGGCCGTTCATACAAATCCTATCGCGGAATGGGCTCGGTCAGCGCCATGGCCTTGGGCTCGGCGGACCGCTATTTCCAGGCCGAAATCCGCGACACCTTGAAGTTGGTGCCCGAGGGCGTCGAAGGCCGGGTGCCGTACAAGGGGCCCGTGGCGGCGGTCCTGCACCAACTGGTGGGTGGCCTGCGCGCGGCCATGGGCTACACCGGCAACCCCACCATTTCCGACATGCAAGCCAATTGCGAGTTCCTGCGGATTACGGGCGCCGGCCAGCGCGAAAGCCACGTCCACGATGTGGAAATCACCCGGCAATCGCCGAACTATCCCGGCACGGTCTTCGGCGGCGGATGACCCCTGGCGCCAGGGTTCAGTCCGCGATCGGTCTTCTTAGCGAAATTCTGCCCGATGACGGCCCCACCGCCGACGCCGCCGTACGCGGATGGTTTCGCCAACGCCGCTACACCGGGTCAAAGGACCGGGCGGCGGTGACCGGGCTGGTGTATCAAGTCCTCCGCCAACGACAAGAGCTCGCCTGGGCCCTGTCCTTTGCGTTGGCCCCTGGCAGCGGCGTCCTATCGTTAGTGGCCGATGCCAGCGGCGTCCCATCTTTAGTGGCCGATGCCAGCGGCGTCCAAGCGGCCCCTTTGTCATCGGCGTCTCAGGCCCCCTTGTCACCGGCGTCTGCCCGGGCTCTGGTGATTGCCGCCATGGCCCGGCTGGATGGCCTGTCGCCGACCGACATCGCCGCGCGTTTTGATGGTGGCCAATACGGGCCCGAACCCCTGTCGGACGACGAACTGGCCGCGGCCAGCCACCTGGCGGATCGGGCGTCGTTGGCCGCTGCCCCGGACTGGGTGCGGGGCAACTACCCGCAGGAACTGGATGGGCCGTTGCGGGCTGGACTGGGCCACAACGTGGTGGCTGAAATGGCTGCCATGATTCCCCGGGCTCCAACCGATTTACGGGTGAACACGCTCAAAGCCGACCGCGGCGCGGCCCAGGCGTCACTGGATGCGGACGGCATATCCGCCGACCTAACCCCAATGTCGCCGCTTGGGCTGCGGGTCAAGGATCGGGCGCGGATCGCCGAAAGCGCCGCCTTCCGATCGGGCATGGTGGAAGTTCAAGACGAAGGCGCCCAGCTCGCTGCCATGTTGGTGGCGGCACAGCCCGGACACACCGTCGTGGATTACTGCGCCGGCGCTGGGGGCAAGACCCTGGGGCTGGCGGCGGCCATGGGCAACGCCGGAATTATTCACGCCTTTGATGTGGACTCCACCCGTTTGGGCAAGTCGAAGCCCCGGTTCAGCCGTTCAGGCGTCAAGTGCGCGGTGGCGCAAACAATTAGAGGTGATGACGATCCGGCGGTGGTGGCCCTGCACGGCAAGGCCGATCGCGTTCTGGTGGATGCGCCGTGCAGCGCCAGCGGCACATGGCGCCGGGCCCCAGAAGGAAAATGGCGGGTGACGGAGAAAACCATCGCCAGACATGTCGCTCGTCAGCGTGCCATCTTGGCCGCGGCCGACCCTCTGGTGCGGCCGGGCGGTCGCTTGGTTTATGTGACCTGTTCGGTTTTCCAAGATGAAAACCACGCCCAAGCCGCCTGGTTTCTTGAAGCCCAGCCTGAATTCCACGCCCTGGATGTTGGCAATATTTGGGGCGAATTTTTGCCCGGGCCAGCGCCCGGCGACGGCCCTTATCTGCAGCTCACGCCGTTGCAAAATCAGACCGACGGATTTTTCGTGGCGGTTTTCGAACGGGCCGCGCAATGATGGCGGCGTCCTCGACCGACAAGGTTTTGATCATCGATTTCGGCTCCCAAGTGACCCAGTTGATCGCGCGAAGAGTGCGGGAAAGCGGGGTCTATTCCGAGGTGGTACCTTTTCACAGCGCGGCCCAAGTGCTGGCGGACGATCCACCAAAGGCGGTGATTCTGTCAGGGGGTCCGGCGTCGGTGAATGACGAAGGCACTCCGGAAGTTCCTGGGCAAGTCTTCGAAACCGGCGTGCCTGTGCTGGGAATTTGTTACGGCGAGCAGGCCATGGTGGCCCAACTTGGCGGCACCGTCGAAGCCGCGACCTCCCGGGAATTTGGCCGGGCGGAGTTCGAGGTCACCGGCGACTGCCCACTTTTTGAGGGGGTGTGGAAGTCGGGCGAGCGCCACCAGGTGTGGATGAGCCACGGCGATACCATCACCAAAATCCCTGACGGCTTTCGCCCGGTGGGTGCCAGTGAAAGCGGCCCGTTCGCCGCCATCGCCGACGACGCCCGCAAATATTACGGCCTTCAATTTCACCCAGAGGTCGTCCACACGTTGGCCGGGGCGGCGCTGTTGCAAAAGTTCACCCATGACATCGCCGGCTGCTCCGGGGACTGGACCATGGCGCACTTCCGGGATCGGGAAATCGCCCGCCTGCGCAACCAGATTGGCGATGGCCTGGTCATTTGTGGCGTCTCCGGCGGGGTTGATTCCTCTGTGGTCGCCGCCCTGTTGCACGAGGCGGTGGGCGACAAGCTAACCTGCATTCTGGTGGACAACGGCGTGCTGCGTGGCGGCGAGGCCGACGAGGTCAGCGAATTATTCCGGTCCTCCTTCAATATCCCGCTGGTGCGGAGCGAATCCCAGGATTTGTTCCTGGAGCGGTTGTCGGGTGTGAAAGACCCGGAGCAAAAGCGAAAAATCATCGGCACGACGTTCATCGAGGTGTTCGAGGAAGAAGCGGCCAAAGTCGGGGGTGCCGAATTCCTGGCCCAGGGCACGCTGTATCCCGATGTCATCGAATCGGTATCGTTCGCTGGTGGCCCCAGCGCCACGATCAAATCCCACCACAACGTCGGTGGCCTGCCCGAGGTCATGAACTTGAAACTAGTCGAACCTCTGCGCGCCCTGTTCAAGGACGAAGTGCGCAAGTTGGGGGCCGAGCTTGGCCTGCCCACGGCGTTCCTGGCCCGCCACCCGTTCCCGGGGCCGGGGCTGGCCATCCGCATCCCCGGCGAGGTAACGGCGGAGAAGTTGGAAACACTGCGCAAAGCCGACGCTATTTACCTGGCCGAAATCCGCGCCGCCGGCCTGTATGACGAAATCTGGCAAGCGTTCGCCGTGCTGTTGCCGGTGCGCACGGTCGGCGTGATGGGGGACGAGCGCACCTACGAATTTGTTTGCGCCTTGCGGGCCGTGACCGCCACCGACGGCATGACCGCCGAGGCCTATCCGTTCACGCCGGAATTCCTGAATCGCGCCGCTGGCCGCATCATCAATAATGTCAGGGGCATCAACCGTGTGGTCTATGACGTGACATCAAAGCCCCCGGGCACGATCGAGTGGGAGTAATTCGATGAACCGAAGGAGAACGGAATGGAAGGGTTGAGCACAATAGGGTTTGTCTTTGGTCTGATGGGGATGTCATTTGGCGTTATCGCCTACACGGTTTTGAAAAAATTGATCAAAGAATTGAAAGACAAAGACATCCTGGGTGAAGATTACAAAATGTAGGCGGGCTAACCGCTCTTGCAGGCAAACTTGGCGGTGGTGTAAGCGGGAAATGTGTGGACGCGGGCGGCGGGGTTTGCTATTCCCCGGGGCCGCCAAATTCGAAGAAACCCGGGAATTCGTTTGGTTCAAGTTATCGTTCGCGACAACAACGTCGATCAAGCCCTGCGGGCGCTGAAAAAGAAAATGCAGCGCGAGGGCGTGTGGCGTGAAATGAAGATGCGCCGGGCCTATGAAAAACCATCGGAAAAGCGAATTCGCAAATCGGCGGAAGCGGTGCGCCGCCGCCGCAAGCTTGCACGCAAGCGTTCCGGCGGCACCTAAAACTCAAAAATCTGTGTGTGACTGGTTCCGGGCCGGGTTCTAAGTAACCGCTTCTAGCTTTCGTTCCAATTGGTCTGGCTCAGCCACCAGTTCCGAACCTTCGTGGTTTTCCGGGATTGCACGGTGGATCCACTCTACCGGCATGCACCAGGCGATCTCCTTAAGTTCGCTCAAATCAACGGCCACAGCCGTTTTCCCAATTCCGCTATCCGATGAAACAGAACCAAGGCGCTTCAAATTGAAACGCCCGTCCCAAAATTGGACAACGCAATCCCGGCCGGCGGCTTTGACCATGTCGCCGCCGGACAGCAACGGACCAAAAACAAAATCGCCCTTGTGATAGGCCGGCTCCAAGGAATTATCGGAAATCTTGACCGCGACCATTCGGGCCCCGTCCATGCGTGTCGAAACGGATTCAGCCGTCCCATGTGGGGTCGACGATGTGGGCCGGCGCCCGGCGCCGTGCAAAACCGCGCCAACCACCGGAATCTGGGCCTCAGAGGCGCTAAAGCTGCTTCCGAATTCCAACCATTCGGGGGCGACGTCCAAGGCTGTGGCGAGGTCCAAAAGGGTGGCCGACCGGGGCCGGGTCTTGCCCGACTCCCAATAGGCCACGCTGGATTGATGCACACCAATGCGGTCGGCAAGACCGATTTGGGTTAATTTGAGGCGATGCCGCGCCCCGCGGATGCGTTCTCCTTGGCTCATGGGCCTGTATACTGCAACGGCAATGCCAACTTTGGCCCGATCGGCAAAAAGCCGATAAAAGCGCAAGTTTTAGCCATTATTGCTTGCCAGTGCCGTTCCATTGCCGTTAGGAATCGGGCCAGGGCAGTTCCAAAATGGGAAGCCCACGGCTTAAAACGCGAGGCGAACAAAACAATGGTCTCACTTCAACCACCCATCTGCGATTTCGGCTGGAAAGCTGTCGATTTTGACTTGGAAGGCGTCGATGGCCGGCGTTATTCGCTGGCCGACGTCCAGGGCGAAAACGGCACCCTGGTCATGTTCATTTGTAACCACTGCCCGTATGTGAAATCGGTGATCGACCGGATTATCCGCGACGTCGCGGAACTGAAAGATCATGGCATCGGCACGGTCGCCATCATGGTCAACGATCCGGCTGAATACCCGGAGGATTCCTTCGACAATATGAAGCGCTGGTCCTCGGAACTGAATTTTCCCTTCCCCTATGTGGTTGACCCCAGCCAGCAGATCGGCCGCGATTATGACGCCGTGTGCACCCCGGATTTTTTCGGCTTTAACAAGGACTTGGAGCTGCAATACCGGGGCCGCCTGGACGAATCGCGCAAGGAAGCGGTTGCCGGAGCTGCCAGGGATTTGTTCGGCGCCATGGTCCAGATTGCCAAGACCGGCCAAGGGCCTCTCGAGCAGATTTCCAGCATGGGATGCTCAATCAAGTGGCGCCAAGAGGATTCCCAAGCAACCGGCGCCGCCGCCGGGTAGGACGCGCGACCCGGGCCAATTCTTTCGCCCGCCTGGAGGCACCCATTGAGTGAAATTTTCCGAGAAGTTGACGAGGATGTCCGCAAGGACCAGGCGCTGAGGGCCTGGAGCACCTATGGCCGCTATCTCATTGGCGGCGCGGTCGCGATTGTCCTTGTCACGGCTGGCTTTCAGTATTGGAGCTATTACACGAAGAGCCAAAACGAAGCCGACGGCGAACTGTTTGTCGCGGCCCTGAATTTGGCCCGGGCGGGCCGCCCAGGCCAAGCGGCGGAGCAATTTGCCGTGATCGCCGAGCAGGCTGGCGCGGGTGTCGCCACCATGTCCCAATTGCAGCGGGCATCGGCCCTGGCGGCGGCGGGGGATATCCGGGGCGCGGCGGACCTTTACGACGTCATCGCGGCGGACAAAGGCGCCGACGACACCTTGCGCGGCTTGGCACGGTTGCTGGCGGCCCAGCATTTGCTGCAGCTGGAGCCCCGCGCGTTGATCGATGACCGCCTCGCACCCCTGGTGCAGCCAACAAATCCTTGGCGGTTCTCCGCCCTGGAGATTTCCGGATTAGCGGCCCTGAAAGCCGGGGATATGGCCGCGGCGCGGGATTCATTTGAACGCCTGGCCTACGATCCGCTGGCCCCCCAGGGTATTCGGTCCCGGGCCGCGGAACTGCTTGCGGCCATTGGCGATGAAGGCTAATCCGGCGGTGAGGCTTTTGGCGCTGGCCGCTGCCGCTTTTGTGGTGGCGGCATGTTCTCAAGTCACAGATTTCTTCGCCGACGCCCAGGAAACCATCCTGCCGGGTGAGCGGTTTTCGGTCCTGACGTTGCAGACCTCGATCGAGGCTGACCCGGAACTGGCGGAAATCGCCATTCAATTGCCACGGCCATATGTCAATGTGGAATGGCCCCAAGCCGCCGGCCATGCCAGCCACGCCATGCACCATGTCGCCCTGGCCGACAACATTGGCCGAATTTGGCGAACCAAAATCGGCGCCGGATCGACCGCCAACGGGCGGATCACGGCGGCGCCCGTTGTGGCCGGGGGCACCGTCTTTACGTTGGATGCCGACTCGAACGCCACCGCGGTCCGCGCCGCTGATGGTTTGGTTTTGTGGTCGCGCAATTTGGCGCCGGCGTTCGAAGAACTGGGTGCTCTGGGTGGCGGCTTGGCGACCGCGGCCGGGGTGCTGTATGTGGCAACACCCTATGGCGACCTCGCCGCTTTGGACGCCGCCACCGGCGCGCTGTTGTGGGCCCAACAGCTTGGCGTCCCCGTCCGCGCCGCCCCGACCGTATCCGGCAGCCGGCTTTTTACCATTACCGTCGACAACCGGGTGCATGCGGTATCAACCGCCACCGGGGAGGTCCTGTGGACCCATGCAGGCTTCAACGAGACCGCCGGTCTGGTTGGCGGGGCCAGCCCGGCGGTCGACGGCGATACCGTTGTGGTGCCGTATTCATCCGGCGAGATATTCGCCCTGCGGGCCGATAACGGCCGGCCATCATGGTCGGATTCGCTCAGCCGGGTGGGCCGTGTCACGGCCCTGGCTCAGATCAGCGACATTCGCGGCCAACCGGTCATCGACCGCGGCACCGTGTATGCGGTCAGCCATTCCGGCCGCATGGCCGCCATCGACATGCGCAGCGGCGTCCGATTGTGGGAGCAAGACATCGCCAGTGTGCACACCCCGTGGGTGGCCGGCGATACCTTGTTCCTGGTGACGGTGGACGCCGAAGTGGTGGCCTTGTCGCGCCTGGATGGACGGGTGCGTTGGGTTCGCCAGCTGCCCCGGTTCGAAAATGGCCTGAGCGGTGATCGCATCCAGTGGACCGGGCCAACCTTGGCGGGGGACCGCTTGATCGTCGCCGCCAGCTCCGGCGACGTGGTCGCGGTCTCTCCCTATACCGGCCGGATTCTCGGCAGCCTCCGCCTGTCCGACGGTGTCACGGTCCCCGCCGTTGTCGCGGACGGGGCGTTGTACATTTTGACGGACGGGGCGGAGCTCATCGCCTACCGTTAGACCGTTGCCATGACCTCCACCGTCGCCACCGTGGCGATTGTCGGCCGCCCAAACGTCGGCAAATCGACGCTTTTCAACCGCCTGATCGGGCGCCACGAAGCCATCGTCGATAAAACCCCGGGCGTGACCCGGGACCGCCGCGAAGGCGAAGCAAATTTGGCCGGACTGGTTTTCCGGGCCATCGACACCGCCGGATTTGAGACCGCCGATGGGCCAAGCTTGCAGGCCAGGTCATGGCTCCAGACCGAAGCTGCCCTGGCCGACGCCGACGCGGTGTTGCTGGTGATCGACGCCATTTCCGGGATCACCCCGGCGGACGAGGAATTCGCCCAAGTCGTCCGCGCCCACCACCTGCCGGTGGTTCTAGTGGCCAACAAATGTGAAGGCGGGGCCTCGGACGCCGGATATTACGAAGCGTTTGGCCTGGGCTTCGGCGAGCCGGTGGCGGTGTCCGCCGAACATGCCCTGGGTCTTGCCGAACTGTATGACGCCCTGGCGGCGGTTCTGGAAACCACCGGGCCCCTGGGATCCGAAGGACGGTTTGAAGAAGAATTGGACGAGGAGCCCGTCGTGGATCCGCTGGATACGGGGCCCCTGAGATTGGCGGTGGCCGGGCGTCAAAACGTCGGAAAGTCGACGCTGATCAACCGCCTGATGGGCGAAGACCGGGTGCTGACCGGGCCCGAGCCAGGGGTGACCCGGGACGCAATCCACATCGAATGGGAAACCGACGGCCGCCGGGTGCGCCTGATCGACACCGCCGGGCTGCGGCGTCGGGCCAAGGCGACCGGCAAGTTGGAGAAACTCGCCGCCGCAAATTCCAGGCGCGGGGTGGCCAAGGCCCAGGTGACGGTGCTGGTGTTGGACGGCCAGGCGCCATTGGAGCGCCAGGATCTCAGTGTCGCCAACATTGCCTTGGACATGGGCCGGGCCCTGGTTGTGGCGGTCAATAAATGGGATTTGGTGGCGGATCGCCCAGGCGCGTTGGCGGCCCTGGAAGAACGCTTGGGCGTGTCCCTGCCCCAGGTCAAAGGCGTGCCCATCGTTACCCTTTCGGCGTTGACCGGCGAAGGGGTCGATACCTTCATGCCCGCTGTTTTCAAGGCTTTTGATGTTTGGAGCACCCGGGTCGGCACCGGCGCTTTGAATCGCTGGTTGGCCGACGCCACCGAACGCCAAGCGCCGCCCTTGGTCGGCGGCAGAGTGCTGCGGTTTCGTTACATCACCCAGGCCCGGGCTCAGCCGCCGACTTTCGTGTTGTTCACCAACCGCCCCAAAGACGTGCCGGATTCCTATCTGCGCTTCGCCCTGAACGATTTGCGCGGTGCATTTGATCTACCAGGCGTCCCCATCCGCATGACGCTTCGGGTCAGCGGAAAACGGAAGAGTTAGTTTTTGGCCGTTCAGATTCACGCGCCCCCCTCCCTCGCTTGCGGGGGAGGGTTAGGGTGGGGGTGTTCAACGAATATTTGGTGGGCGTGTTCCGCGAATATGGGTGGGGGTGTTCAGCGATTTCTCGCACTAAGTTCGGGCTTCGATGCGCTGCCCTTGATGCTGACAGGCCTCCTCGGCCAGGGCGACGAAGGCATCCGTCACTGCCTCGGGCGCGCGTAAGGTCTCCGGGTCTTCGCCGGGGTAAGCCTGAGCGCGAAGTGACGTGCGGATCACCCCGGGGTCGATCAGGTTGGCGCGGACATTGGTCTTGGTGATCTCGGCGGCATAGGTGCGGACCAGGGATTCCAACGCCGCTTTGCTGGCGGCATAGGGGCCGTAATAAGCGAACGCCCCTTGCGTCACGCCGGAGGTGACAAAGATTGCCCGGCCCGATTTCGAGGCCCGCAACAACGGGTCCAATGATCGCAGCAGCCACCAGTTGGCGGTCACGTTGACCCGCATCACCTGGGTCCATTCGGTGGGCTCGATATGGCTGACCGGGGATAGGGTGCCGAGAATGGCGGCGTTGCCCACCAAAATATCCAATCGGCCCCAGCGCTCGGCGATCGCCACACCCAGCCGGTCGATGCCGGCGCCGTCGGTCACATCCAACGGCACAAGGGTCGCTTCGCCACCGGCTGCTTTCACCAGATCGTCGGTGCCTTCCAGGCCGTCCACCGACCTGGCCACCAGAACAAGGTCCGCCCCCTCGGCGGCGAAGCGCTCGGCCACCGCTCTGCCGATGCCCTGGGTCGCGCCGGTGATGACGGCCACGCGGCCGTCCAGGCGGCCGGTCATTTTTGGATGTGCCGTTCGCGGAGCCGACCGGGCTTTTCAGTGTGCCGCCCGCCGAGCCGACCGGGCCTTTTTTCAGTGTGCCGCTCGCCGAGCCGACCGGGCACGGGTCTTACTGCTCCGCCAGGAGGGAAAGTTGGGAAGGCAGGTCGCCGTCCAATTGGTCGGTCAGCTCAATCGCGTAGTCACCGGAAAAGCAGGCATCGCAAAATTGCGGTTGGGTGTTGTCTCGCCCGCTCAATCCCATGGCCCGGTACATGCCGTCCATGGAAAGAAACGCCAAACTGTCGACGCCAATGTGTTGGCGCATTGTCTCCACATCCCGGGTCGCCGCCAACAACCCGTCCCGGTCCGGAGTATCGACCCCGTAATAGCAAGAATGGGTGGTGGGTGGACTGGCGATGCGCATGTGCACCTCGGCCGCGCCGGCGCTGCGCACCATCTCGACAATCTTCACCGACGTCGTGCCGCGAACGATGGAGTCATCGACCAGCACCACCGATTTTCCCGCCAGCGTCGCCTTGTTGGCATTGTGTTTTAATTTCACCCCCAAGTGCCGGATGTGGTCAGCGGGCTCGATGAAGGTGCGGCCAATATAGTGATTGCGGATGATGCCGATATCGAACGGCACCCCGGCTTCGGCGGCATAGCCGATGGCCCCAGGAGTGCCTGAATCAGGAACTGGGGTCACCATGTCAGCCCCCGGCACCGGATGTTCCCGGGCCAATTCCATGCCGATGCGGCGGCGGGCGTCATAGACGTTGACCCCTTCGACAATGCTGTCGGGGCGGGAGAAATAGACGAATTCAAAAATACAAAACCGCGAGTGCTCGGTGGCGAAGGGGCTGAGACTTTGGATGCCCTCGTTGTCGATGATGACGACTTCGCCGGGCTCGATATCGCGGACGAAGTTGGCGCCGATGATATCCAGGGCACATGTCTCCGACGCCAATATCGTTGCCCCGTCCAGATTTCCCAGCACCAGCGGTCGAACCCCGTAGGGGTCCCGGGCGCCGACCAAAAAATTGCTAGTCAGGGCGATCAACGCATACGCACCTTTGACCTGGCTCAAGGCATCGACGATGCGGCTGACCTCGGCGCCATGCCGATTGGGCGCCCGCTGGGGCATGGGAACGCCGCGGGAATTGGCGATCAAATGATTGATGACTTCGGTGTCGGTGGTGGAGTGA
>JAKZSO010000090.1:0-2828 GCA_047517625.1 Alphaproteobacteria bacterium | reverse complement strand
GGCGAGAGCAGGGCCGCCTGGTCCAATCCCCACTGTGCGAGTGTTGCGCCCGCGCTGAAAAGCGTCCACATCGCAATGTACCCCGAGATGAAAACCGCCGAAGGAGCCAGCGGCGTTCCCTGTCCGGCGGCCTTGCGCGCGACTGCCGCATAAATAAGGGTCATCGGAATGGCCGTCGGCACCATCATTCCCACCATCATCACGGCCCACATCAGAAACATGTAGATGAAGTCGACCGGGGCCCAGGGCTTGATTTGCAGCCCGCTTTGCGCCATGGAACTCATGTCCATCGGCATTTCCGCGCCAGACATATCCATGCCGGACATGTCCATGTCAGCGGCCATCCGGATCAAGTAGGCCCACGACAACACTGTCACGCCCACAAGAGCCGTGTAGATGGCCGCGCGGTCGCGCCGCGGCAGGCGTGACTGTTCCATGGGTATGCGAAGTGAGAGCGACGGGATCGCGCGGCTAGCGGACCACGCCGTCCTGATTCATGTGAAGAACGTTGAACTGGCCGTAGGTGCCGGAAAGGTCCAATTGAATCGCGCCCGTTGCCTTGGTGGTCCCTGATCCCATCTCGGCGACCGTATACTCGAACCCGTTCGGCAAATTGATTCGCGCCCGGTGTGGGCCTCCGGTCATCGGATGGATGATGGGAGCCCCGGTGGATTCCACCACCCCGGGTACCCGGATCTGCCCCTTACGGGCTTCGACGTCGATTTCCAGTTCGATCGGCGAATAGAGAGTTTCCAGCACTTCCGACATGGTGCTGTTGTAGACGAAGAAGTGCGTCGCCCCCGGCGCCGTCGATTCGCCGTGAAGGATCTTTCGTAGTGCCTCGCGTTGCTCGGCAGTGGCGCGTTCGTCAATGACCGCTTGCTGCTTGCCGTTGCCGGCGGCGATTTCACCGGGCCATTGAAGCAACATCGCCCAGTCCAGCCCGTCGAGCCGCACGTCATTAAAGTGCCCTTCCTCGATATGCCCGCCAACGACGGCTTCACAGAACCCGTTTGTCGTGGGGGACGCGAACTGGCAAGGCCACCCATAGTTGCAGTTGCAATTGCCGTACTCGACTCCCCGAATCATCCATTGGTCCGCCATCGTATCGCCTCCAACTTCGTATCGTTTTCAACCTTGAAGCGCCCCAAGAAGCTCCGTCGCAAGGGCTTGTGTACTTGAGTATAAACACTGACTGCTTAGGTCTTCAACTGGCATGCTCGCTGGCTGTCTGGCGTGAATAGTTCTCAGCCGCGAAGCGGCGGTCCAAATAACAGCCTGGGGCGGAAGCCCCAGGAAAAGGGAAGTTCCCGAAAGTCGTTGAGCTCTGAAGGAGCGCCGCTGCGGGGTCCGAGACGTGTGATCGAGTTTCGCAGCCTTTTGGGAGAAACTGTCTCCACGGCCGCAGCGGCCACCTGTGGCAAAACCGTTTCTTTCGTGCGCGCTGGGACGGGATCATCTGGTGACGGCGCTGGCCTACGTCGATCTCAACCCGGTTCGAGCCGGTTTGGTGGGACGCGCCGAACAGTATCCGTGGTCGAGCGCCGGCGCCCACGTGAGCGGCCGGGACGAGGCGGGGTTAGTAGACTTCGCCAGTTGGCGCCAGGTGCGGGGCTGCGGCCAATGGGGAGACGTGTTGCGGGGACCCGCGCGCGAGAGCGAATCCCTGCGCCTTCCCCAGGCAACCCGCTCGGGACGTCCGCTGGGCGAGGAAGAATCTGTGCGAGATCTCGAAAAGGAGGCGGGCCGCTGTTTGACACCTGGGCGAGTGGGCCGCCCGCCGCGCAAACGAGCCGCCGGTGCATAGCGCCGATATTGGGCTCTGTCCCTATTTTTCCTGTCCCTATTTTTCCATTTTCCATTTTTCACCAGCCCGTTTCAACTGGCTTCTCCCAAAAGCCAAACCCACAAAACTGCCGTATTACTCGCAAGCCAACCCGCCGAGCCAAGATCGAAACCCCACCCTTGGCAACAGCCCCGTCGCCACCTACAATTGAAAGTCCCACCTCCCCAAAATGGAGAATCTCCAACAAATCCTAGATCGTTTCCTCGAAATTCTCCAAACCCTCCCGGAATGGATCGGTGGTCTTTGGGAATGGATTAGCAAAAACGACAGCCCCATCGGTGCTGTGACCGGAGTCCTATCCCTGCTCGTGACCCTGCTCCTCGGGGTCGCCGGCCTGATGGGTTGGCGCCGACGCAGCCGAAAACAAGAAAACACCCCCCAGCCAGGCGCCGACCGTGACCGCCAAGCCATGCTGGCCAAGATCCAAGCGAACTGGATCAAACCATGGCTCGAAAGCGATCTCTACCAAAAGGCCCGAGTCGAACTCAAATTAACCGAGCGCGATGACGCCGTCCAGACCCGCATCCATCGGTACAACCAAACCGGCGGAGACCGCGGCGCCGAAATCCCCAGTGACAAACCAATCGAAGCGATCTTCGGTGAAGCCGCCAGCCAGTTGCTCATCCTGGGCGATCCGGGAACCGGCAAGTCGACCAAACTAATCGAGCTGGCCAAGGCCCTGCTCAAAAGCGCCGCGGCCGCCCCCACCGAACCAATCCCGGTAATCCTCAACCTTTCCTCCTGGACAAGAAACCAGACCGGGCTGGGCGAATGGATTCAGTCCGAGTTGGTGCGCCTCTACGGTGTTTCACGCCCCCGCGCCAAGCAATGGGTCGAGAGCGAGGAAATCGTGCCCTTGCTCGACGGGCTGGATGAAGTCGGCGCCGAACAGCAGGCCGCCTGTGTCGAGGCCATCAACACCTGCCGCCGCCAGCGAGGCTTGCGCATAGTCCCGCAGCTGGTCGCCTTCCGAGAGGACGGC
>JAKZSO010000089.1:0-11559 GCA_047517625.1 Alphaproteobacteria bacterium | reverse complement strand
GCCCCTGGCCGACCTGATTGCCGAAGGCAATGTCGGCATGATGCAGGCGGTGAAGCGGTTCGATCCGGGCCGGGGATTTCGGCTGTCCACTTACGCCATGTGGTGGATCCGGGCCGCGATCCAGGAATACATTCTGCATTCGTGGTCGCTGGTCAAAATCGGCACCACCGCCGCCCAGAAAAAGTTGTTTTTCAATCTGCGGAAGATTAAATCGCAGCTGAAGGCCATCGACGACGGCGACCTAAAGGACAGCACGGTCAAGACCATCGCTGGCAAGCTCAACGTTTCCGAGACCGAAGTGGTTAATATGAACCGCCGCATGGCCGGCCCTGACCATTCCTTGAATGCGCCAGTGCGCGACGATGCCGACGGTGAGTGGCAGGACTGGCTGGTGGACGAAGATCCGGACCAGGAAATTACCGTTGGCAACGCCGAGGAGCTGTCGTTGCGCCGGGGCATGCTGGAAGACGCCATGGACGGTTTGAACGAGCGCGAGCAGCACATTTTGCGGGAACGCCGGCTTCAGGACGAACCCACAACGTTGGAAGATTTGTCGAAAGTCTATGGAATCAGCCGCGAACGAGTTCGCCAGATCGAAGTTCGGGCGTTCGAAAAGCTGCAAATTTCCATGAAAGCGGCGGCCCACGAACAGCATCTCGACGCCTGACTTCGTCACTAAGTCTTGTTAACACTGGCCCGGCTATTATGCCGGGCCATTTCGTTTGGCGGCTCGCCAAGCCTTGCTACAGAGGCGATTGCCCGCCATATCTTGGCTGCGTAAACTTAGCAGGCCGTGTAGTCTCCCTGGCATCACCCAACAAGGACAATCCGCGTGAAGGAAGTCGTTTATACCGTTTACACGTGCTCTGGCGGACGCTGGTTTCGCGGCGACGTGTTTAACGCGGACCAAAAGGACGAAGCGGTCGAGACCGCCAGAGGCCAGTTCGGTGGCGGCAAGCTGGATGGCGTGTCGGTAGTCAGGGAGACCTATAACCCCGACGACGGCAGCACCGACGAACTCGCCATCTATTCTGACAAAAAAACCGATGCCGTTGCAGGGCTTGGCGTTCCAGAACTTCAGAAAATTGAAGTGCCCGAGGAGAAAAAAGAGAAGCCACAGGAACCCCCGCCTGAGGCCGACGGGCCGCAACAGAGCGAGGGAAAAAAGGCCGCGGCGGCGGCCGACGACGAGATCCCCGATATTCCTGAGCCGGCGTCATCTGCGGGCGCTACCCTGGTAGTCATGAAAATTGTTGCCGCCTTGGTTATCGCTGGCGGCGTGGCGGGCGGGATTTCGTTCGTGATGGGCCAGTTTGGCGGTTACGGAATTTTCGGCAGCGTTTTGGGGAGCCAGGGGCTGCCGATAAAAGTGTTCGGGATTATTTTTTTGGTGGTGCTGTTGATCGCCCTTCCCAATCTGGTCGGCTGGAGCGAGATGACCAGCGCGTTCTCGGTAACGCCGCCGCAATCCGCCGGACGCCGCCCGCAGCAGCGCCGGCGGGTGCAAAAACAGAGCGCGCCAGAAACCTATTCCAAGCCCAAGGCAAAACCTAAGGCAACGAAAGACGGCGAAGCCGCCGAGGCGGGGACGGCAAACGGCGCGGTCGGCCAGGACGAAGCGGCAGCGGAGTCAGAATCGGAGCCAGAACCTGAACCTGAACCCGAACAGCCCGCCAGCGAAGAAGTGGTCGAAGCGCAGAAGTCTGTAATGTCGTTCATGGGCCTGTCCATGGAATTCATCACGGACAACAACCCCGAGCTGGTCAAAGGCGGCAAACTCAGCGCCTTCAACCAGTTTGGCACCGATCTTTTTCTGGCCGGAGCCGCGGAAGCTTATTCGGAGAGTCACGGCATTAAGGATGACATGCCAAAAGTCATCAAGACCTGCGTCGAAGCCATGGGCCGGTCTAGCGACCGCGCCGGGCAATTTTCGGACAAGTACGACAGCTATTTGCTGGAACCCCGATACCTGGACATGTTCCGGTCCGGGCGCGAGGCCATGAGTTCATCAATGCGCGACGAAATGATGCGGGAAAAGGCGGCAGCGGGTGAGTTGGACCCCGAGGATGAGAAATTCTGGGAGGACGACAGCGAAACCGACATCGGAATTTTCTTGGTCAACGCCTTGGACGACTGGAACGTAAAGACGGATATCAAAACCAGTTCTGGGACCGTCACTGTGCTGTTTACCGACATTGTTGCATCGACGGCATTCACCCAAGAACATGGCGATGCGATGAGCCAGAAATTGGTGAACGCCCATAACCGCCTGGTGCGCGAGGCCCTGCGCAAATTCGACGGCCGCGAAATCAAACACACCGGCGACGGCATCATGGCGGCGTTCGTCCAGGCAACCCAGGGCGTTGAATCCGCCATCGACATGATGCGTGGTTTGGTCATTCACAACACCAACACCCCGGAATTGCCGCTGCACCTGAACATCGGCATCAATGCCGGTGAGCCCATTCAAGAGGACGACGATCTGTTCGGAACACCCGTGCAATTGGCGGCCCGGGTCTGCGGTTTTGCCGGAACCGATCAGATCGCGGTATCGAAATTGGTGAAGGATTTGTGTGCCGGCAAGGGCCTGAAATTTAATGACCTTGGCGAGGTTGAATTCAAGGGATTCGAGGAAAAAATCCCGGTCTCCGAAGTCCTGTGGCAAGAGGCGCCTGAAAAATAACAGCGGGCGCCGGGCTCAAGGAATCTTATCGGGGTCAACAGCGTGGGCCACCCGCAAAACATTGGTGGCGCCGGGCGTGCCAAACGGAATGCCGGCAACGATCACCAGGCGATCCTCGGGATTCGCAAACCCATCCTTTAGGGCGATTTCACAGGCCATATCCACCATATCGGCGAAGCGGTCGGCCTCGGGCGTCAACACGCTATGGACGCCCCACGCCAGCGCCAATTTGCGGGCGGTGGCCAAACGCGGTGTAAGCCCCAAAATAGGCACCGTCGGGCGTTCTCTCGCCGCACGCAGGGATGTGGATCCCGTGGCCGAAAAACTAGCGATCACCGACGCTCCCAAAGTCTCCGCCGTTTGCGCCGCGGACGCCGTAATCGCGTCGGCGCTGGTGGCCTCGGGCGCTGGCTTGTGGGCGTTGACGATGGATCGGTACAGGGGATCCGTTTCAACCCGGACGGCAATGCGGTCCATCATATTCACTGCTTCGACCGGGTATTCGCCGACCGCCGATTCGGCGGACAGCATTACCGCGTCGGCGCCGTCATAGACCGCGGAAGCAACATCGGACACCTCCGCCCGGGTCGGCATCGCGGCGTGGACCATTGATTCCAGCATCTGGGTGGCGACAACGACGGGAACGCCCGCACCCCTGGCGGCGCGCACCAGCTTCTTTTGCAAACCGGGCACCGATTCGATGGGCAATTCCACCCCCAAATCGCCCCGCGCCACCATGATAGCGTCGGACTGGGCCATGATGCCTTCCAGATCCTCGATGGCCGATGGCTTTTCGATCTTGGCGATCAGCCCAGCGCGGCCGTCGACCCGGGCACGAACCTCGGCCACGTCTTTGGCCCGCTGAACGAAACTCAACGCCACCCAATCGACGCCAAGTTCCAGAGCCACGTCCAGATCAGCGCTGTCTTTGTCGGTCAAGGGTTTCAGGGGCAACGCCACCTCCGGCACATTGACGCCCTTGGCATCAGAAATCGGTCCGCCTTCAATGACCTTGGTGACCAACTCGTCCGGTGATACCTGGCCGACCCGCAGGCGAATACGGCCGTCATCCAGAAGCAAATCCATGCCGATTTCCGCCGCCCCGAAAATCGCTTCGTGGGGAAGAAGCACCCGGTCGGCGTCGCCCGGCGCCGGATCAAGGTCGAGGCGGAATTCCGCCCCGGTCTTCAAATCCACGGCCGCCGATGCGAAGGTGCCGATGCGAATTTTTGGTCCTTGTAGATCGCCGATCACGCCGATGGGGCGGCCGACGTCTTCCTCTAACTCCCTGATCATCTGATAGCGCTGGCGATGGGACGCAATATCACCGTGGCTGAAGTTCAGGCGGAAGACGTCGGCGCCTGCTTCGAACAACGCCCGCAAGTCTGCCGGTGTGGCGCTGGCCGGGCCCAGCGTGGCGATGATCTTGGTATTGCGGAAGCGGCGCATAGGTAGGGTATTATACGCGCCAGTCACAGGGAGGAACATGTGGAGGGACGCGATAAATTGAGGAAGGCCCCCAACGTGCCGCCCGAAATCATTCCGGCGGCTCAATCGTCCGGACTGCTGCTGATTTGCGATCACGCCAGCAATCACATGCCCGCCGAATTCAACGACCTGGGACTAACGCGCCGGGAACTGGGTCTGCATGCGGCCATCGATGTTGGCGCTGCCATGCTAACCCGGCATTTGGCCCGGGATCTGGGGGCGTCGGCGATTTTGGCGACAATTTCCAGGCTGGTCATCGATTTCAACCGGGCGCCCGGCGGTCCGGACTCGATCCTGAGCCGGAGCCACGGAGTTGCCATTCCGGGCAACGCCGGGCTTGAACCCTCGGAGGCCGCGCGCAGAAAAGCCCTGTATTTTCAGCCCTACCACGATCGTATAGCCGAGACTCTGACAGCGATAGAGACCAGCCAAAAACCCGCGTTTCTGTTTTCGATCCACAGTTTTGCGCCCTACCTGGACGCAAAACGTCCATGGCACGTTGGCGTTCTTTGGGACCGTGACCAAACCTTGGCCGAGCCACTTCTGGCGGCGCTGTATGAGCATGAAGAATTGGTTGTGGGAGCCAATCAGCCCTATTCGGGACATTCGCCCCTTGGCTTTACATGCCAGACTCATGGCGACGCCAAACGCCGCCCCAACGTCATTTTCGAAATTCGCCAGGACTTAATCGAACGCCCACAAGGTGTGGACGCCATGGCGGAAATATTGGCCCCGGTCATCGCCAGCGTCACCGCGAAAATGCAGGAGCAACAAGAAGGAAGTCATGATGGCGACTGAGCCAACGTTCACCATCGGCGTCGAGGAAGAATATCTGCTGGTGGATCGGGCAACCCGGGACTTGGCGGCGGACCCGTCCAAGAAAATGCTTGCCGAAATCGAAAAGCGCCTGACCGGTCAGGTCAGCCCGGAATTTCTGCGCGCCCAAATCGAAGTCGAAACCAGGGTGTGCGGATCGATCGCGGAGGCCCGGGAAGACCTGGGTCATTTGCGCCGGACCGTGGCCGGCGTCGCCAACGATTTCGGCTACGCGCCAATCGCCGCCGCTACGCATCCGTTCGCCAGCTGGCGCGACCAAAAGCAGACCGACAAGGAGCGCTACAACGATTTGGCCAAAGACCTGCAAGCCGTGGCGCGGAGGCTGCTTATTTGTGGACAACACGTGCATGTGGCCATCGAAGACGACGACCTGCGCATCGATTTGATGGATCAAATCCCGTATTTCCTGCCGCACCTGTTGGCGCTTTCCACTTCGTCGCCGTTTTGGCGGGGAGAGGAAACCGGGTTGATGAGCTACCGGCTCACGGTTTTTGATGGCCTGCCGCGCACCGGACTGCCCGATCAATTCGCCAGTCACGGGGAATATCAGCGCCTGGTCGGTCAATTGACCGGGGCCGGATTGATCAAAGACGCGACCATGATCTGGTGGGATATTCGGCCATCGGCCAAGTACCCGACCCTGGAAATGCGCATGACCGACGTTTGCACCCGCCTGGAGGATTCCATGACTGTGGCAGCTTTGTATGCATGCATCATCAGCATGTTGCACCGGTTGCGCGGGGACAATCAGCGCTGGCGTATTTATCCGCGCAGCCTGATCGATGAGAACCGATGGCTCGCTCAGCGCTTTGGTGTCACCGGCCAGTTGGTGGATTTTGGTCTTGGCCGCATGGTCGATTATTCAGATCTGCTGGAAGAACTGATCGAACTGGTGCGCGAAGATGCCGAACGATTGAACTGCGTCGCCGAAGTCGAACACGCCCGGGAAATCGTACGCCGGGGCACTAGCGCTCAACGCCAGTTGGCGGTGTTCGCCGCCGCCAAGAACAATGGTGACTCTCAGGATCAGGCGCTCCGCCGCGTGGTCGACGATTTAATCGCGCAGACAGTGGTTGGGCTTGATGGCTGACAGGGCCTTGCCCCCGCCGACCGGGCACCTATAGTCAAGGCATCAGCAATCAAATCGCCATCCGGGGGACGCCATGACCGACAAACCAGAAATCAGCGTCGCCATGACAGTGGAATTAGAGGCGGCGGCGTTTCGCCGTTTGGTCGAGCATTTCGACAGCCGCAAAGACGTGCAAAATATCGATCTGATGAATTTGGCGGGGTTTTGCCGCAACTGTTTGTCAAAGTGGTACCGCGCCGCCGCCGCTGAGCGCGGGCTAGAAATCAGTTACGAAGAGGCCCGGGAAATCGTTTACGGCATGCCGTATTCCGAATGGAAAGCGTTGTATCAAAACGAAGCCTCCCGGGACCAGAAAGACGCGTTTGTCGAGGCCTCGGAACAAACAGAAGCCGCGGAACAGTAGCGCTCTGGCGGCACCGGCTAAGCCAGCCGCGAGCCGGCGGACCGTTCCGAGTCGATTTCGATCCCCAGCTCCCGCACCTTTCGGTACAGCGTTGACCGGCCGATGCCCAGCCGCCTGGCGACTTCCGCCATGCGGCCATCGTAATGCGCCAACGCTGCGCGAATGATGTCGCCTTCCATGTCGTTGAGCGAGCGCACGTCCCCTCGGGCATCGCGCACGGCAACGTCCATGCCGCCATTGCCGGTCGCCTGGGATCCGGACCGCTGCGCGATTTGAATTTGGCCGTCGCCGCCATCCGCGCGACCAGCGATGTTGGGAAAATCCTGAACTTCCAGGGTGGCGCCGTCGCATAACACCACCGCCCGAAAAATCGCGTTCTCCAACTCCCTGACATTTCCAGGCCAGCGGTAGGCGAGCATTAATTCCATCGCGTCCGCTGCGATGCCTTTGATGTTTTTTCCCTCGGTGGCCGAATAGGTCCGCAAAATCCGTTCAGCCAAAGGCCGGATATCTTCGTGTCGATCGCGCAACGTTGGCACGACAATGGGGAACACATTCAGCCGATAATACAGATCCTCGCCGAACCGGCCCTCGGCCACCAATGACGCCAATTCCTGGTTGGTCGCGGAAATCACCCGGACATCGACTTTTTGCGATTTTCCACCGCCCACCGCATCGATCTCGCCACTTTGCAGCACCCGCAGCAGCTTCACCTGAATCTCCGGCTTCAACTCGCCGATTTCATCCAGGAAAAGGGTACCCCCGTTGGCTTCCAGGAATTTCCCCGCCCGGCGCTGGGTGGCGCCTGTGAACGATCCCTTTTCGTGGCCGAACAGAATGCTTTCGACCAAATTGTCAGGGATCGCGCCGCAATTGACGATCACAAACGGTTTTCCGGCCCGGGCGCCGCCGCCCTGGATGACGTGGGCGACAACTTCCTTGCCGACGCCGCTGCGGCCTTCGATCAAAATCGGGATATTCGAGGCCGCGGCACGCTGGGCGAGCTCCAAAGTTCGCCGCATGGCGGGGCTCTCGGCCACCAAATCGCTGATGTCCATGACATTTGCGGCCCGCCGCGCGAGACGCGAAACCTCGCCGGTCAACGTCGCCATCTTCAACGCGTTATTGATGGAAACTTCGAGGCGGTCGGGGCTCACGGGTTTGAGGATAAAGTCCAGGGCCCCAGCCCGCATAACCTCGACCACCGTGTCCACTCCCGCTTTCAGAGTTAAAACGACGATGGGCAAATCCGGGTTTTGGGGAACGACTTTGCGCAAAACATCCATGCCATCGATCCCAGGCATGGCCAAGTCCAACAGAATCAAATCCACGCCGTGGCCGGCGGATCCGTTTAGGAGCTGGATGGCTTCCGCGCCCCCGGACAGGGTTTGGGCTCGGTAGCCGATGCCGGAAATCACCGCCTCCAAATACTCTCGCTGGGACCAATCGTCATCGACGATCAGGATCGTTCTGCGCATCGCAGCCTCCTTGCCGGGCCCAATTGCTGTTGTCCTGTCCCAATATAGGACGTTTTGTAAGACATAGACCGCTGGGCGTCACGAGGCAAACCAAACCTGGATTGGACCCGAATCCGCATGATTTCCCGGGCCTGGCGGTCTATGTTGGCCGCCGGATTCCTGGGGAAGTTCTATGGGTGTTTTGGTTACCGGAGCGGCGGGGTTTATTGGATTCCATGTCGCATCGGCCCTACTGGCCCGGGGCGAACGGGTGGTCGGCCTGGACAGTCTCAACGACTATTATGATGTGGCGCTAAAACAAGCGCGCTTGGACGTCCTGATCAAGAACCCGGAGTTCACGTTCGTAAAAGCCGATCTGGCGGCGACCGAAGCCCTGGCGCCATTGCTTGACCCGCCTATGGCCGGGGAGGGGCCGCTCCGCCGAGTGATCCATTTGGCCGCACAGGCCGGCGTCCGCCATTCGTTGGAAAACCCGTTCGCCTACCTCAACAGCAATCTGCATGGGCATTTGGCGGTGCTGGAATACTGCCGGGCTACGGCGGATTTCGGCCATTTGGTCTACGCCAGCTCAAGCTCGGTTTACGGCGGCAACACCGATCTGCCGTTTTCGGTCGCCGACCGTGTGGACAATCCGGTGTCGTTATACGCTGCAACAAAACGCGGCTGCGAGTTACTGAGCCACAGCTATGGCCACCTCTACAATATCCCCCAAACGGGGTTGCGCTACTTCACCGTCTATGGCCCATGGGGCCGCCCGGACATGGCTCTGTTCATTTTTACCAAGGCGATCTTGGCCGGGGAACCGATCCAGGTGTTTAACAACGGCGAAATGGCTCGGGATTTCACGTTCATCGACGATGTGGTCAAGGGCACCATTGCCGCCCTGGATACGCCGCCAACGCCCACCGACGGCCCGCCGGTTCGGCTCTACAACATCGGCAATCACCGGTCCGAGCCCTTATTGCGCATGATCGAAGTCTTGGAGCTTGCCATTGGCCGCAAGGCCGAGGTCAAATTCGCCCCCATGCAGCCCGGCGATGTCGCGGAAACCTTTGCCGACATCACCGCCGCCCAGCAAGATCTGGGGTTCGAACCCTCGACGCCAATCACCGATGGCATCCCAAAATTCGTGGACTGGTTTCGCCAGTACCATGGGGTTTAGGCTCCCGCACCCATGAAAATCGCGATTGCAAAAGAGCGGCGCGAGCACGAGCGCCGGGTTGCCGCTACCCCCGATACCGTGAAGAAGCTTGTGGCCTTGGGCCTGGACGTGACCATCGAGGCGGGCGCGGGGGACGGCGCCGGATATTTGGATCAGGCGTATCGGGATATGGGTGCTGCCATCGCCGCGGATTTGGCAGCCACCGCCCACGACGCCGACATCGTCTTCGGCGTCCAGCGGCCCTTGGAAGATAACGAAGGCGCCAACGCATTGGCGGCAATGAAACAGGGCACTGTGCTGATCGGCTTGCTCGCGCCGTTGAGTCACCGCGACCAGGTCGCCGCCTACGCCGCCGCCGGTGTCACTGCGTTCGCCATGGAATTTGTGCCGCGCATATCGCGGGCTCAGACCATGGACGTGCTGTCGTCCCAATCCAGCCTGGCGGGGTACCGGGCAGTGCTGGATGGCGCCGCCGAATTCGGCCGGGTGTTCCCGATGATGATGACCGCCGCCGGCACAATCGCCCCGGCCAAGGTTTTTGTGCTGGGAGCCGGGGTCGCCGGGCTCCAAGCCATTGCCACGGCCCGCCGCTTGGGGGCATCAGTGTCGGCCACGGACGTTCGCGCCGCCGCCGCCGAGCAGGTGGAAAGCCTGGGAGCCAGTTTCCTCACCCCCGAAGGTGCCCAAGATGCCGAAGACGCATCAGGCTATGCCAAGGAAACCAGCGCCGATGCCCAGGCCAAACAAACCGCGATGGTCACCGAGACGCTCAAGACCCAGGACATGGCCATTTGCACCGCGCTGATCCCGGGCCGCGCCGCGCCAATCCTGATCGACGATGACATGGTGGCGGGCATGAAGCCGGGGTCGGTCATAGTTGATTTGGCGGCAGAGGCCGGGGGCAATTGCACGGCGACCCAGCCCGGCGAGATTGTCGAAGTCCATGGCGTAAGAATCGTGGGCCATATGAACACCCCCAGCCGTATCGCCACCGATGCCTCGGCCATGTACGCCCGAAATTTGGTCAGTTTCTTGACGCCCATCATCACGGACGGCGCCTTGTCCATCGATTGGGACGACGAGATCATTCAAGCCACGGCGTTGACCCGCGACGGCGCGGTGATCCACCCACGATTAACGGAGGCCACCGGCGATGGAAGTTGATCCCCTAGTTTGGCAGCTGACGATTTTCGTGCTGGCGATTTTCGTCGGCTATTACGTTGTGTGGAGCGTTACCCCCGCCCTGCATACGCCACTGATGTCCATTACCAATGCAATTTCCAGCGTCATTGTAGTGGGCGCGTTGATCGCGGTGGGGCCGGAGGAATTCTCCACGGCCAAGGTACTGGGCTTCGCCGCCATGGTGTTGGCGGCCGTGAACATCTTTGGCGGGTTCGTGGTCACACAACGGATCCTTGCCATGTTCAAGAAAAAAGCCAAATAGCCATGTCCGCCAACCTCACCGCCCTCGCCTACCTCACCGCCGCCATCCTGTTCATTTTGGCGCTGCGCGGCCTGTCGTCACCGGAATCAGCAAGGCGGGGCAACGTGTTTGGCATCACCGGTATGGTCATCGCCGTGGCCACCACGGTGATCAGCCCCGAAATCACCTCGTACGCGTGGATTTTGGCGGCCATGGTGATCGGCGGGGCGATCGGCACCGGTATCGCACTTCGCATCCACATGACCGCCATGCCTCAGTTGGTGGCGGCATTCCACAGCTTGGTGGGTTTGGCGGCGGTGCTGGTGGCGGCGGCGGCAATGAACAGCCCGGAGTCCTATGGCATCGCCGATGGGCAAGGCACCATCCATCTGGCCAGCCGCATCGAGATGGCTTTGGGCGCCATCATCGGCGCCATCACATTCACCGGGTCAGTGGTGGCGTTCACCAAGCTCCAGGGGTTGGTATCGGGAAACCCCGTGATTTTCTCCGGCCAGCATTTGCTCAACCTCATTCTCGCCGTGGCCACGGTGGCCCTGATTGTGATGTTCGTGCGCGACCCTTCGGTGACCTTGTTCTGGAGCTTCGTCGGCGTTGCTCTGGTGCTGGGGGTTTTAGTGATCATCCCGATCGGCGGCGCCGACATGCCGGTGGTGATCTCCATGCTTAATTCGTACTCCGGCTGGGCCGCGGCCGGGATCGGTTTCACCCTGCAAAACTCGGCACTGATCGTGACTGGCGCGCTGGTGGGATCGTCGGGAGCAATCCTCAGTTACATCATGGTCAAAGCCATGAACAGGTCGTTCATCAACGTCATCTTGGGCGGCTTCGGCGGTGACGCGGCAACCAGCACCGCCGCCAAGGCCGACCGCCCGGTGAAGGCGGGCAGCGCCGACGACGCCGCGTTCATTCTGAAAAACGCCGCGTCGGTCATTATCGTTCCCGGCTATGGCATGGCGGTGGCCAAGGCTCAACAC
>JAKZSO010000088.1:0-7488 GCA_047517625.1 Alphaproteobacteria bacterium | reverse complement strand
CCGCGGCGATCGCCGGGCCCGCCAGCTTTTCGGCGTTTACGTACCATTGGTCCGTCAGCCACGGCTCGATCACCACGCCGGAGCGATCGCCGTGGGGCACCGACAGGGTGTGATTGTCCACCGCCGCCACAAGCCCCAAAGCCGATAGATCCTCGACAACCAATTTGCGGGCTTCGAAGCGGTCCATGCCGCGATACTTTTCCGGCGCATTGTCGTTCAGGTGCGCGTTTTCGTCGAAGATGTTGACCATTTCCAAGCCGTGGCGGCGGCCCACAGAGAAGTCATTGAAGTCGTGGGCCGGTGTGATTTTCACGGCGCCCGTGCCGGCCTCGGGGTCCGCATGTTCGTCGGCAATGATTTCGATGCGGCGTCCGACCAGGGGCAAAATGACATACCTGCCGACCAGGTCCGTGTAGCGTTCGTCGCTGGGGTGAACGGCGACGGCGGTATCCCCCAGCATGGTTTCCGGCCGGGTCGTTGCGACAATTATATAGCTTTTTTCAATGCCTTCTATTGGATACTTGAAGTTCCACATGAAGCCGGTGACTTCGCGCTGCTCGACTTCCAAATCCGAGATCGCGGTGTGCAGTTTGGGGTCCCAATTGACCAGGCGCTTGTCGCGATAGATCAGGCCTTGTTTGTGCAGCGCGACAAACACCGTGCGCACAGCCTTGGACAATCCTTCGTCCATGGTGAAGCGTTCCCGGTCCCAATCGGCGCTGGCGCCCATGCGCCGGAGCTGGTCGGTGATGATGCCGCCGGACTCGGCTTTCCACTTCCACACCGTTTCGATGAATGCTTCCCGGCCCAGGTCGTGGCGGGTTTTGCCCTGGGCAGCCAGCTGGCGCTCGACGACCATTTGGGTGGCGATGCCGGCGTGATCCGTGCCCGGTTGCCACAACGCATCGCGGCCGCGCATGCGCTCGAACCTGATCAGAATGTCTTGGAGCGTATTGTTGAGCGCGTGGCCCATGTGCAGGCTGCCGGTCACGTTGGGCGGCGGGATGGCGATGGTATAGGGCTTGGCGTTGGGGCTGGCGCCGGCGGCGAACGCCTTGGCTTTCTCCCAGCGTCCGTATTGGCGGGTTTCCACCTCTGACGGGCGGTAAGTCTTGTCCAAAGCCATGGGGTTTTGCCGGGCGTCCGTCGAAAAACGTTGGGTGTGGGGTTGTTTTAACCGGCGGGCAAGACGATGACCACGCCGACCATGCCCAGACGTTCGTGGGGCAGGCAAACGTACCGGTAAGTGCCGGGAATGGTGAACGTAAAGCGAAAAGTGCCATCGGCGGACACGTCGCTGGAATGGAACGGCTGGGCGCCGCCCGGAATTTCAACATTGTCGGGGGTCCGCGCCAATTCCGCGTTCAGCGTCACCGTGTGGGTGAACAGCGACGGGTTTTGCCATTCGATCGTGTCCCCCACCCGAATGGTGCTCTCGCGGGGGCCAAAATTCAGCAGATTGGTCATTTGGACGACGGCGGCGACATCCGGCGGTGGGGCGCCAGGCAGCGGAAACAGGGTCTCGCAGCCGCCCAGCACCAGCAGCGCCGGAAGGGCTAGGACCGCCCATCGGAAATTGGGAGCCGAGCCACGGACCGGCCTGAAGAGCGAGCGGACAAACATGAGGATGGAATCAATGCAGCGCCTTAGGGAACAACCACCCTAGCACGCCCGGCGCGCCAGGTGGTTAATCGTTGTCGGCGCGGCCGGCCAGTTTGGTGATTTCGCGCTCCACCGCCCGGGCGACAATGGGCTCAAGGTTGGCGTCAAGCCATTCTTTGAGCATGGGACGCAATAACTCCCGCACAACTTCTTCCAGCGTATGGTGGGTGCGGCCCAAGGCCACGCCCTTGGCGTCCGAGACCGCACCGGCCAACACCGAGAACGCCGCCGTTGTGGCGTCCGCCGTTGGGTCCGACACCAGGCTGTCGTCATAGGGCCCAGGGGCACTCGTCGCGGCCGGCCCGGCCACCGCCGGTTGGGGCTGTTTCAAATCAAGAATATCGCCATCTTCCTCCACCGCGTCGGTCAGTTCCAGGACGTTGTCATCGAACGCCTCTTCCACCGCCATTTCCGGCTCGGGCTCGGGTTCTGGCTCCGGTTCAGGCTCGGGTTCTGGTTCTGGCTCGGGTTCGGGCTCGGGTGTCGCCGCTGCCGCGGGGACCGCCTCCATATCGAAAGGGTCTTCCTCGGGTTCTGGCTCAGGCTCTGGTTCCGGCTCCGCCGCGGCCACCGGTTCGGGTTCCGGTTCCGGCTCAGGCTCGGGTCTTGGCTCAGGCTCAGGGGATTCTTCTTCCTCCTCGACCGGCTCACCGTCCTCGGAAATAATCCGACGGATAGAGGAGAGAATCTCCTCCATTGTCGGTTCGTGTTGGGCTTCTTCCTCGGCCACAGATTAGCCCCCAGTCACCCGCTACGGAAAGTACAAACGCCGGACAAATTAACTAACCTGCAACTAGTTTTAGTAGGTGCAGCCACAGCAATCACTATATAGAGCCCATTTGTCAAAGGGAATCAATCCCGTACGGGGCCAATAAATGGCTGTCTTGACGCCCTGAATTCATTGCCTAGAACACGAAACCAGGGCGGCTGGCAAATCCCGGCAGCACCGGAATTGCCGCATCGAACAATTCCCGGGCGCCAACCAAATCGCCTTGGCGTTCAAAAACCGTGGTCTTGCCGACACCGTTGCGAACCTGGACCGCCACCAAGCGGCCGCCATCGGCCAGCTGATCAACCAGCCCATCGGGGATTTGTTCGGCTGCCCCGTTTAGGAAAATCACGTCAAACGGCCCTTGGTCAGGGCTTCCAATGGTCAAATCGCCATCGACGATGGCCGTGTTGTCAGCGCCGATTTTGGCCATCACGGTTTCCGCCCGGGCCCGCAAGTCCGGGTCGGGCTCGATCGCAACGACGGCGTTGGCCAGGCGCGCCAAAACCGCCGTGGAATAGCCGGTGCCGCAGCCCAGATCCAACACAATGTCGTTGGGCTCGATCGCCGCCGCCTGCAAAAGCCTGGCAAAAACAATGGGTTCCATCAAGAACCGGCCCGGGGCGATGGGCAAATCTTCGTCCACATACGCCACCGCGGCCAAGGTTTCCGGCACAAACAATTCCCGGGGCACCTCCGCCATCGCTTGGGCCACGCGCTGGTCGACAATTTGGTTGGGCTTGAGCTGGCTATCGACCATGGAGCGGCGGGCGGCGGCGAAATCAGGCATTGCAAAACTCGGCGGTTTGCGTCGGGTTCATGGGTATATAGAAGTCGTTAACAAGGTTGGCAATCCGCGCGTTTTGTGGGTTGCGGGCAAAATGCGGGCCGCCTTGACCCGGTGTTGACCCAGCACTATACCCCGACGCGGGTTATGAAGGTGAATGGCCAGGTGGCGGAGTGGCTACGCAGCGGCCTGCAAAGCCGTGTACACCGGTTCGAGTCCGGTCCTGGCCTCCATTTTCGTTTTTTAGAAACGTTCAGATTCACGCGCCCGGCGCGACCGAGCAGCAATCGAGTTGTGGTGAGCGCGATCCGCACTTGCCGCCAACCAGTCGGTTGATCCTCAGGACACCCGAGCCCGCCCCAAATTCAACACTCAAGAAGCACCGGAATTGGCGGCGAAGCGGTCAAGAAACCTACAGACGCAGCGTTTTCTTGCTCCCACAATTTTCATTGTTGTTTGGCGACCTGTGCTGCCATGGTGAGCGCCGTTGCCTGCGGGCATAGGGTAATTGAACCGCGCATGCTCCGGATGGGAATTTGAGATGGCGGGAAGCACGGAGACCAAAACCAAGTGGCATCGGGTTGCCGACTTGGGGGAGACTCCTGAAGGGCGCGTCAGAGCTGTCAACGCTGGGGCACGCACGCTTGCCTTGGTCCATTTTGATCATCAATGGTCGGCCATGGACGCCCGATGCCCTCACGAGGGGGGCCCACTGGGCGAAGGATCCATCGAAAAAGGGACCGACGGTCGCCAGTGGCTGCGTTGTCCCTGGCATGGCTGGGATTTTGACCCCCTGACCGGCAAGCCCCCAGGAGGCCATGAAGACTCCGGCCAAGAAATGTTCGAAGTGGAGAAGCGAGAAGACGGGATTTACGTCGCCGTCGAAAAAGTGGCCAAACGCCCCTATACGGTCACCGAGGTCATGGCCCAGACAATGGTCAACTGGGGGGTGCGCCGCGTTTTCGGCATGGTTGGGCATTCCAATTTGGGCCTGGCGGATGCCCTTCGCGGCCAAGAGGAACAAGGCGCCCTGACATACATCGGGGTTCGCCACGAAGGTGCCGCATCGTTCGCCTGTTCGGGGTACGCTAAAATTTCCGGGCGATCGGCGGCCTGCCTGACAATTGCCGGACCGGGTGCCACCAACCTGCTCACCGGTTTGTGGGATGCCAAGGTGGACCGGGCACCTGTTCTAGCCTTGACCGGCCAAGTCGATGTCCAGGTGCTGGGCCCCGGCATGTTCCAGGATATCGACTTGGCGTCGGCATTTCAGGCGGTCACCCGGTTCAGCCAAACGGTCTATTCCGGATCCAATCATGCCGAACTCATGGCCTTGGCGTGTAAAAACGCCATCGTCAATCGCGACGTGGCCCATTTAATTTTCCCCGATGATGTGCAGACCATTCCATGCCCGAATCCCGCCAGTGCCTCCGGCCCCGATGGACGGCTGGGGGACGATGCGATCACGCCGTCGGAGGCATCGTTGGCCAAGGCGCTCTCGCTGATCGCGGGTGCGTCTCGACCCATCATCATCGCCGGGTATGGGGCCAAGATGGGCATGGACAAAGTCATTGCCCTGGCGGAAAAGCTGGGCGCACCGGTGGTCACCACGTTCAAAGGTAAGGGCCAGATGTCCGACGCCCACCCGTTATTCGGGGGTAATCTCGGCCACTCGGGAACGCCGGTCGCCAGCTGGTTCATGAACGAGAGTGATTTGATCTTGGTCTTTGGCGCATCGTTTTCGAATCACACCGGCATAGATAAATCCAAACCCATCATTCAGGTGGATTTCGATCAGATGATGCTGGGAAAAACCCAGCCTGTCGCGGCCCCGGTGTGTGGGGGGATCGCCACCACCGCAGCCATCCTGACAGAACGGTTGGGCGACGACATCATAGCTCAAGACCAAAGCGACGAGATCGCCGAACGCTGGGCGATTTGGCGTGCGGAAAAGGCAAGTCGCGCCAACGACGACAATGGCCGTGGTGTCAATTCGGCTGCGATTTTTGCCTCAATGAGCCGGACGTTGCCCGAGGATGCCGTCATCGCAGTGGACGTTGGCAACAATACCTACTCCTTTGGCCGTTATTTCGAATGCACCCGCCAATCAATCTTGATGTCAGGCTATTTGGGGTCGATCGGGTTCGCGTTTCCTGCGGCCCTTGGCGCATGGTCGGCGACCCAAGATTTCCCAGAATTGAACGGCCGCAAGGTGGTTTCGGTCAGCGGCGACGGTGGGTTCGGTCAGTACCTGGGGGATTTCACCACCGCTGTCATGTACGGCATGGACATCACCCACATCCTTTTGAACAACAGTAAAATCGCGAGAATTGCCAAAGAACAGCGGGAGGAGAATTTCCCAGTGTGGCAAACCGACCTTGCACAATCCAAGCTTCGCCGAATTCGCCAATTTGTGCGGTGGCACGGGGTTTCGGGTGACCGATCAGGGCGACTTGGACCAAGCCATTGCTGACGCATTGGCCGTGGAAGGCCCGTCTCTGGTAGAAATCATCAGCGACCCAGAGCTTATTTAGCTGGCGGCGCCCGCTTGCTGATTCCGATCAGCTTCGCGCGCCTGACGCGTCAGTCGCGATCTGTTCGCGGGACTAGTTTTTTCCTTGGGCTTTGCGCCCGTCCCGAACGAAGGAGGGGCTTTCAACCGTTCGCCAATGTTGCGGAGCAACAATTCAATAAGGGCGGCGGACTGATTTTAGCGCCCGCTGCCCTGGCGGCGGCGTGTGCCTTGCTTGCGTTTCTTTTTTCGACCGCCCGGCTTGCGCCGGCCCCAGAAGAAGGCGGCGACTTCGGCGGGCAAGGCCAAATAAATTCCCAGCACGGCCTTGCGGCCATCCACCGCCGATGGCTGCGCGCCCTGGCCCATATCGAATAGTGCCGCCCTGGCGGCAGCTGCCGGACGCGCGGATTTTTCAGTGCGCCTCCACAAAATTTTCATGGCCAACGCGAACAGCGGCTTGCCGACCGGGGCCGCCAAGTGGGCCTGGCTCACGGTCGTCGGGGCCGGAGTGGCTGCTGACGGCTGGCCCATCATGGACTTGAAAACAGCCGCGGTTGGCGACGGCCCCGACACACCCGGAACTTGGGGTACGCCCGGCGCTGTGGGCGGTGTGGGGGCCACGGGCGGTAATGGGCTCATAACCCAGATTCCATGCAAATCCCGGGCCCAAAAAGGACAAGTGGGCAAGCCCGCACACGGCCTTGGGTCGCGGGTTTTCCGCCGAAGTCGGCGTGGCCCCTGCAGTGAGGCAGATTTCACCGATCACCCAAATCCGACCTGATTTTCGGCAAATTTTTCCGGCCGCCGTATCGACTAACCCGCCCCAATCCTTCGCTTCTCCAGAGCATTGCGCCATGGCGCCCGACGGCGGCTCTTGCTATAACCCGGCGCTTGGCAAACGGCATGATCCTCGGTAGCTCAGCGGAAGAGCGGGTGACTGTTAATCACTAGGTCGCTGGTTCGAATCCAGCCCGAGGAGCCAAGCTCTGCCTTGGTTCCAACGAACTAAGGCTGACGGGTTTCCTCTCCAAGTCACCATAAAGTCACCACCGGAACGCTTTTGAGGGGTAATCCTCCCCCTGTGTAATCCTCCCCCCTGTGTGTCTTTCCGCCGTCTAGTGAATACCTATTTAACAACTCACACAGAGACCGGCACCCCCACCCCTGACGGGTCGGATTGGTGATTATCAGGGGTGATTGTGGCGCTATTGTAGTTGGGGCGTTTCCCGGTTTTTCACTGCAGGAAGAAAACAGGATTTGAAAATTAATTCAGCCTACAGGACCTATACGCCCGCGATAGCGACACTTGCCGGAGCACTACTTCTTTCAATAGGCCTATTCGGTGATCAGTTTTACCCCTCCTTGATGTTCCGGTGGGTCCAGTTTCTCGGGGCATTGGCCGCCGCTGGCGGTGCTTTTTGGTCTGGGCACAGGCAAATCATCGGGGCCGAAGACGATCAAATCAGGAACAAAAAAGTCATTGAGATGTCGGAGCAGCTACGGGGCCACGCTACTGGAGGTGACTCCTTTTGCTATGGCCATCCGGCATTTTTTGAAGGAGGGCATTTCCATTGGTTGATTATTCATGAGGGAGAGTTTCCGCTCACTGATGTATCTGTTCTAATCCACAATCTCGAAAGAGTGGACGGACCAATAAACGTTGGAAGAACAATAGAATTAGGAACAATCCTTGCCTATCCGGTTTAGACCCACACCCACTAGGGCTAGAATGGGCGCAAACCGGATATAGGGGAG
>JAKZSO010000087.1:0-2618 GCA_047517625.1 Alphaproteobacteria bacterium | reverse complement strand
GGTCTGGAAAGAGCCCGGTGCCGGCCCACTCCCACGGCGACGGCAATTCCCGCAGCCACTCCCACGATTCCCACCCGGCTAGCCGCTGATGGACCAACGCAACCTCATTCTGGCGCTGGTGCTGTCGATGGCAATCCTGATCGGATTCCAGTTCCTGTATGCCGACCCCGAGCCACCGCCCCAAGACGCGGCCCTGACCGAGGAAGGCTTGACGCCGGCACCGGACGGCGTCCCCGTCCCAGGCAACGGCGTGCCCCAAGTCGACGCGGCGGCGCCAGGTGCGGTGCCAGAGGTTGCCACGGATTTGATCATGACCCGGGAGGAGATCTTAGCGGCCAATGACCGGGTGGCCATCGAGACCCCCCGGGTGCACGGATCGTTCGCTCTGACCGGCGGCCGCATCGACGATTTGTGGCTGTCCGATTACCGGGAGACGCTGGACGAGGACAGCCCCGAAGTGTTGTTGTTGTCGCCACTGGGGGCGCCCGGGGCGTACTACGCCGAATTCGGCTGGGCCCCGGCTTCCCAAGGTGCGGTCAAGGTACCCGGCGCCCAGACCGTCTGGACAGCGAACCGCAACACGTTGACCCCGGAATCCCCGGTGACGCTGACCTGGGATAACGGCGAAGGCCTGGAATTTTTCCGCACCCTGGCCATCGACCAAAACTACATGATTACGGTAACCCAGCGGGTGGAGAACAACGGCACTGCATCCGTGACCTTGTTCCCCTATGCCCTGGCGTCGCGCACGGGGCTGCCCGACACGTTGGGCTTTTTCATTCTGCATGAAGGCCCCATCGGGGTGTTCAACGAAACCTTGGACGAAATCAAATACGACAATTTGATGGACGACGGCCCAGAAACCAGGACGAGCACCGGCGGCTGGATCGGGATGTCCGACAAATATTGGCTGGTGGCACTGGTTCCCGACCAAACCCAAGAATTCAGAGCCGGGTTCCGCCATTCGTTCGCCGGCGATGACAAGTTCCAGGTGGATTATTTGGGCAACGGCGTCGTCATTGCCGCCGGCGGCGTCGGCGAAGTGACCAACCGGGTGTTCGCCGGCGCCAAAGAGGTCGAGACGCTGCAGGCCTACCGGGTCGATTTGGGCATCGCACGCTTTGACCTGGCGGTGGATTGGGGTTGGCTGTTCTTTCTGACCAAGCCGATTTTTCAGGCGATCGATTACCTGTTCGGCCTGATCGGCAATTTCGGCGTCGCCATCATTGTTTTCACCGCTTTTGTCCGGCTGTTGTTCTTCCCCCTGGCCAACAAGTCGTTCCGGTCCATGGCCAAAATGCGCGTGTTGCAGCCGGAAATGACGCGCCTGCGGGAGGCCTACAAGGACGACCGCGAGCGCATGACCAAGGAGACCATGGAGCTGTACAAGCGCCAAGGCGTGAACCCCCTGTCCGGGTGCATGCCGATCTTGCTGCAAATCCCGGTGTTCTTCGCCCTGTACAAGGTGCTGTTCGTCACTATCGAAATGCGCCACGCGCCGTTTTACGGCTGGATCAAGGACCTGTCCGCCCCGGACCCCACGTCCATGTTCAACCTGTTCGGGCTGCTGCCGTTCGATACGCCCGGGTTTCTCACCATCGGCATTTGGCCGTTGTTGATGGGCCTGACCATGTACTTGCAGCAAAAGCTGAACCCGGCGCCACCGGACCCGATCCAGGCGAAGGTGTTCATGTTTTTGCCGGTCATCTTTACGGTCATTCTGGCTGGCTTCCCCGCGGGGTTGGTGATTTACTGGACCGCCAACAATGCAATGACCATTGCCCAACAGTGGATCATCATGCGCCGAGCCACGGCAACCGCCGTCGCCGCGACACCACCGGCAAAAACTTGAAGCCGGGCATGGCGGACGGTACCACCTCGGACCAGGAACGCGAGGCTGGGCGGGTGCTGTTCGCCCAGCTTTGCACCTATGTGACCTCGGCTGTGGATGTGGCGTCGCTGCCAAAGGCTGACCTGCCCGAAGTCGCCTTTGTCGGGCGCTCGAACGTGGGCAAATCCAGCTTGCTCAACGCCCTGACCAACCGCAAGTCCCTGGCCCGGACCTCTGAAACGCCGGGGCGCACCCGCCAGATCAATTTTTTTGACCTCGGCGGCCAGTTGGGGCTGGTGGACTTGCCCGGTTATGGCTATGCCCGGGCACCCAAGCAGGCCGTGCGGGAATGGACCAAACTGGTGGAAGCGTACCTGCGCGGGCGCTCCAGTTTGCGTCGGGCGGTGCTGCTGGTGGATGGCAGAATTGGGCCAAAGGACAGCGACCTCACGGCCATGGATTTGCTCGACCAGGCCGCCGTGCCAACCCAAATCGTCCTGACGAAAATCGACAAGGTCAAGGCCAGCGCGTTGACGGCGGTGGCGCAAACGCTGACGCCAGAGTTGGCGAAGCGGGCGGCGGCGGCCGATGACCTGGTGCCGGTAAGTTCGGTCAAGGGTACCGGGATCCCTGAATTGCGGGCGCGGTTGGCGGCCCTGGCGGGGCTGAAATGACTAGAGCATGATCAGACAATATGAAACCATTTGACCGAACTTATTTTGCCCCGTGGAATCAATGCGAATCGCTGCTCCGCAGCATTGGCGCGCTGTTGATGGCGATGCAACAC
>JAKZSO010000086.1:0-22530 GCA_047517625.1 Alphaproteobacteria bacterium | reverse complement strand
ATCGAACAGATCGATGCCAAACGCATCGTTGTTCGCGCCACGGAAGAAGCTGAATCCAGACAGTCCGGGGTCGATATTTACAATCTCCGCAAATATCAGCGGTCCAACCAAAACACCTGCATCAACCAGCGGCCGTTGGTGCGCGTCGGCGACATTGTTAAGAAAGGCGACATCATCGCCGATGGCCCGTCCACGGACCTCGGTGAACTGGCCCTGGGCCGCAACGTGCTGGTCGCGTTCATGCCCTGGGGTGGGTACAATTTCGAAGATTCCATCCTGATCTCGGAACGCATCGTCCGCGACGATGTGTTTACATCGATCCATATCGAAGAATTCGAGGTCATGGCCCGGGACACCAAGTTGGGCCAGGAAGAAATCACCCGGGACATCCCCAACGTCGGCGAAGAAGCGCTCCGCAACCTTGACGAAGCCGGCATTGTCTACATCGGCGCCGAGGTTCACCCGTCCGACATCTTGGTGGGCAAAATCACGCCAAAGGGCGAATCGCCGATGACGCCGGAAGAAAAACTTCTGCGCGCCATTTTTGGTGAAAAAGCGTCCGATGTGCGGGACACCTCCCTGAAATTGCCGCCCGGAGTCAGCGGCACCGTGGTGGAGGTCCGGGTCTTTTCCCGCCACGGCGTCGATAAAGACGAACGCGCCATGGCCATGGAGCTCGACGAGATCGAACGCTTAGCCAAGGATCGCGAGGACGAGGTCCGCATCCTGGAACGCAATACCTTTGACCGTCTGAAAACACTGTTAATGAACCGGGTCATCGTCTCGGGGCCGAAGGGCGTCAAGACCGGCGGCAAAATCACCGAGGCCATGCTGGAGCAACTCAGCCACGGTCAGTGGTGGCAGTTCGGCCTCAAGGATGCCGGGGTGATGGCCACGATCGAGCGCATCAAGGCCCAATACGACGAAGCCACGGGCTTTTTGCAGGCGCGCTTTGAAAACAAGGTGTACAAGCTTCAGCGCGGGGATGAATTGCTTCCCGGCGTCATGAAAATGGTCAAGGTTTTCGTCGCGGTAAAACGCAAGCTGCAACCCGGCGACAAGATGGCCGGGCGCCACGGCAACAAGGGCGTCATTTCCAAGATTTTGCCGATCGAAGATTTGCCCTACCTGGAGGACGGTACCCCCGTTGACATCGTCTTGAATCCATTGGGCGTGCCATCGCGCATGAACGTCGGCCAAATCCTGGAAACCCATTTGGGCTGGGCGATGGCCGGCATCGGCCGCCAAATTGGCGAAATTGTGGACGAGGTCAAGCGCGGGGCAAAGATGGACGGGCTGCGCAAAATGCTGAAAACCATCTACGCCGATGACCAGCACAGCGGCGATGTTGCCAAGCTCAACGACACCCAAACATTGGAGTTGTCGGAAAACCTGCGCAAAGGTGTGCCGGTGGCGACCCCGGTGTTCGATGGCGCGCGCGAGCCGGACATCGTCGAAATGTTGGAACGGGCCGGGCTTCATTCGTCGGGCCAAAGCACGGTCATCGACGGCCGCACCGGCGAGGTTTTCGACCGCAAAGTGACGGTGGGCTACATCTACATGCTCAAGCTCCACCACTTGGTCGATGACAAGATCCACGCCCGGTCAATCGGCCCCTACAGCTTGGTGACCCAGCAGCCGTTGGGCGGCAAGGCCCAATTCGGCGGTCAGAGATTTGGCGAAATGGAGGTCTGGGCCCTTCAAGCCTACGGCGCCGCTTATACCCTCCAAGAAATGTTGACGGTCAAGTCCGATGACGTGGCCGGCCGCACCAAGGTCTATGAGGCCATTGTTCACGGCGACGACACATTCGAAGCCGGAATTCCGGAATCGTTCAATGTGTTGGTCAAAGAACTCAAGGCGCTGGGCCTCAACGTCGAGCTCAGCCAACGCAACTATTAGCCTTCGTCCATCCGCCCGGCGGCCCGCCCACCGCCAAGTGACGAAGTGACAAGGAGAAGAATTGAATGAACGAGTTGATGAAGGTTTTCGGTCAGGTAGCTCCGACCCAGTCGTTCGACCAAATCAAGATTTCGATCGCGAGTCCCGAGCGCATTCGCTCATGGTCCTTTGGCGAAATCAAGAAGCCGGAAACTATCAATTACCGCACGTTCAAGCCGGAACGGGACGGCCTGTTCTGTGCCCGCATCTTTGGCCCGATCAAGGACTACGAATGCCTGTGCGGCAAATACAAGCGCATGAAATACCGCGGCATCACCTGCGAAAAATGCGGGGTCGAAGTGACGCTTTCCAGCGTTCGCCGCGAACGCATGGGCCATATCGAATTGGCCTCTCCGGTGGCGCATATTTGGTTCCTGAAGTCTCTGCCCAGCCGCATCGGGTTGTTGCTGGACATGACGCTCAAGAACTTGGAACGGATTCTTTATTTCGAAAATTATGTGGTGATCGAACCGGGTCTGACGCCGCTCAAAACCCGGCAGCTTCTCAGCGACCAGGAATTCATCGAGGCCCAGGACGAATATGGCGCCGACGCGTTCCGCGCCGGGATTGGGGCGGAAGCCATCCGCGAAATGCTTGAAAGCATCGACCTTGAAGCCGAGCAGGAAGCGATCCGTACGGAAATTGCCGAGACGACATCGGTGGTCAAGCCGAAGAAATTGGGCAAGCGCCTTAAGCTGGTTGACGCCTTTGTCGATTCGAAGAACCGCCCGGAGTGGATGATTTTGACGATTGTTCCGGTGTTGCCGCCAGATCTGCGGCCTTTGGTGCCCCTGGACGGTGGCCGCTTCGCCACTTCGGACCTGAACGATCTGTACCGCCGGGTTATCAACCGCAACAACCGCCTGAAGCGCCTGATCGAACTGCGGGCGCCGGACATCATTGTCCGCAACGAAAAGCGCATGTTGCAAGAAGCCGTGGATGCGCTGTTCGACAACGGCCGCCGCGGCCGGGTCATCACCGGGGCCAACAAGCGGCCGTTGAAATCCCTGTCCGACATGTTGAAAGGCAAACAGGGCCGGTTCCGTCAAAATCTGTTGGGCAAGCGCGTCGATTATTCCGGCCGTTCGGTCATCGTCGTCGGCCCAAATTTGATGCTGCACCAATGCGGCTTGCCGAAGAAAATGGCGTTGGAACTGTTCAAGCCGTTCATCTATTCAAAGCTTGAACTAAAGGGCATGGCCGCCACCATCAAGATGGCCAAGAAATTGGTGGAAAAAGAACTCCCCGAAGTTTGGGACATTCTGGAAGAGGTCATTCGCGAACATCCAGTGATGTTGAACCGGGCGCCGACCCTGCACCGTTTGGGCATTCAGGCATTCGAGCCGGTGCTGATCGAGGGCAAGGCGATCCAGTTGCATCCGTTGGTCTGCGCGGCATTTAATGCCGATTTCGACGGTGATCAAATGGCGGTCCATGTTCCGCTGAGCCTGGAGGCCCAGCTTGAAGCCCGGGTGCTGATGATGTCGACGAACAACATTCTTAGCCCCGCCAATGGCAAACCGATCATCGTGCCGTCACAGGATATCGTGCTGGGCCTGTATTACATGACCTTGATGCGGGAAAACGAGGTCGGCGAGGGCATGGCCTTTGCCACCCTGTCCGAAATCGAAATGGCTCTGGAAACTGGCGCGGTCAGCCTCCACGCCAAAATTACGGCGCGGTTCGAAACCGTGGACGAAAAAGGCAAATCGGTTGTCCAGCGGGTGGAATCAACCCCGGGCCGGATGATTTTGGCAAAAGAGCTGCCGCGCAACCCGGCTCTGTCATTCGAGCTGGTGAACCAATTGTTATCGAAAAAGGCGATCACCCACGTTATTGACGTGATCTATCGTCATTGCGGTCAAAAGGAAACGGTGCTGTTTGCCGACCACCTCATGCAGCTTGGGTTCAGGTTTTCGACCCAGGCTGGGATTTCGTTCGGCAAGGACGACATGGTCATCCCGGCTGCGAAAGCAGAGGTGGTGACCAGAACTCAGAATTTGGTCAAAGAGTACGAGCAGCAGTACTCGGACGGGCTGATTACCCAGGGCGAAAAATATAACAAGGTCATTGATGCCTGGTCCCAGTCCACGGACCAAGTGGCCGACATGATGATGGCCGGGATCGGCGATTCCGCCAAGCAGATTGATCCGGAAACGGGCCGCCTCAAGCAGTCCAATTCGGTCTTCATGATGGCGGACTCCGGCGCCCGTGGCTCGGCGGCGCAAATGAAGCAGTTGGCGGGAATGCGTGGTCTGATGGCAAAGCCGTCCGGCGAAATCATCGAAACCCCGATCATTTCCAACTTCAAGGAAGGCCTTTCGGTGCTCGAGTACTTCAATTCCACCCACGGTGCCCGCAAAGGCCTGGCTGACACGGCGTTGAAGACCGCCAATTCAGGGTATCTGACCCGGCGTCTGGTGGACGTGGCCCAGGACTGCATCATCGTTGAAAACGATTGCGGCACGACCAAGGGCATTACGGTCAAGGAAGTGTTGGAAGGCGGCGACATCATCGTGCCGCTGTCGGAACGCATTTTGGGCCGGGCCGCGGCGCGGACTGTGAAAGACCCGGTGACCGGCAAGAAGCTTTTCACCGCCGGAACCGTCCTCGGCGAAGTGGAAATTGAGGCGGCGGAAAAAGCCGGGTTGGATCAGCTCCTGATTCGCTCGGTGCTGACCTGCGAAAGCAGCGGCGGCGTTTGCGGCATCTGCTATGGCCGCGATCTGGCCCGGGGCACGGCGGTCAACATCGGCGAAGCCGTCGGCGTTATCGCCGCCCAATCCATTGGCGAGCCCGGCACCCAGCTGACCATGCGGACGTTCCACATCGGCGGTACCGCTCAGCATTCAGAAGAGTCATCGATCGAAACGGCCCACAACGCCACGGTGACCATTCACAACCGCAGCGTCGTCGAAGACTCCCAGAAACGCCTGGTGGTCATGGGCCGCAACGTCGAATTGGTCTTGACCGATCAGGGCGGCCACGAGCGCGCCCGGCACAAGGTCCCCTACGGTGCGGTGCTGCGTGTCGACGACGGTGACGAGGTCAAGAAAGGCGCGAAAATCGCTGAAAGGGATCCGTACACGATCCCGATCATTTCGGAAATTTCCGGCATCGCCGGGTATCGCGACGTGATCGAAGGCATCGCCATGCGCGAAATCGTCGACGAGGCCACTGGCATTTCGAACCAGGTCATCATCGATTGGCGTCAGCAGCCCAAGGGCGATGAATTGAAGCCTCGCATCACCTTGCGTGATGACGAAGGCAAAGTGCTGATGCTGGAAAACGGCCTCGAAGCCCGCTATTTCCTGCCGGTCGACGCTGTGATGTCAATCGCCGATGGGGCGACGGTTCATGCCGGCGACGTGTTGGCCCGCATTCCCCGAGAATCATCCAAGACCCGGGATATTACCGGTGGTCTGCCCCGGGTGGCGGAGCTGTTCGAGGCCCGCAAGCCAAAGGACCACGCCATTATTGCCGAAATCGATGGCACCATAGAATTTGGCAAGGATTACAAAGCAAAGCGCCGGATCATCGTGCGGCCAAAGGACGATTCGCAAGAGCCGGTGGAAGCGTTGATCCCCAAGGGCAAGCATATTGCCGTGCGGGAAGGCGATTTCGTCCATCGCGGCGAGCCTCTGTTGGACGGTAACCCCGTCCCCCATGACATTTTGAAGGTCCTGGGTGTCGAAGCCTTGGCCAAATATTTGGTCGACGAGGTCCAAGACGTTTACCGGCTCCAGGGCGTGAAGATTAACGACAAACACATCGAGGTGATCGTTCGCCAGATGCTGCAGAAGGTCGAAGTCATGGATCGCGGCGAAACCAAGCTTTTGCTGGGCGAACAGATCGATGCAACGGAGGCAATCCTGATCAACGAACAAGCCGTGACGGACGGCAAAAAGCCCGCGGTGTTAGAGCCGGTGCTCCAGGGTATTACCAAGGCCAGTCTTCAGACCGGCTCGTTCATCTCCGCGGCGTCGTTCCAAGAAACCACCCGGGTGCTCACCGAAGCGGCGGTATCGTCCCGGGTAGACGATTTGGTCGGCTTGAAGGAGAATGTCATCGTTGGCCGGCTGATTCCGGCGGGAACCGGCGGTGTCATGCGCCGCTTCAAGGAAGTCGCGGCCGACCGCGACCGGGCCATTACCGACGCCCGGGAAGCGGCGTCGGCGAAGGCGGCCGAGGCCGCCGAGGCCGAGGCCGAGGCCGAGTGCATGGACACCGGCGAGGAAAGCGCGGCGTAAGCAACCAATAATCCGGGTGCGGCGCTTTGCCTCCGAATTACGACAGGAGTCCCCCGGAAACAACCGATTTCCAGGACTTTTCCGGTTGACGGCCCCGGGCGTCAAACCTATATTTCGGCACCTTTTTTGGCGGCGGTGGTGGTCCGTACGGTCCAGACGCGTCGCTACGAAATGACGGTAAAGAATTTTGCAAGCCCTGGGGTGGGCGAAAAGCACCCCCGCAGTGGACATTGCTCCGCCCGCTGTTTGTTGTGTCGCCCGCGCGGTGCGGGGTTTTTGTGTTGGAGAGACGTCGAACGCCATGCCTACCATCAATCAATTGATCCGCAAGCCGCGCCAGCGGCCGATTACCCGGAACAAGGTTCCGGCGATGGAGGCATGTCCGCAAAAGCGTGGCGTGTGTACCCGGGTCTATACAGTGACACCGAAAAAGCCGAACTCGGCTTTGCGCAAAGTCGCCCGGGTTCGTCTCACCAACGGCTTCCAAGTCATCTGTTACATCCCTGGCGAGGGCCATAACCTCCAAGAACACTCGGTAGTGATGATCCGGGGAGGGCGTGTGAAGGATCTTCCCGGCGTTCGCTATCACATCATTCGTGGCCTTTTGGACACCCAGGGCATTGGCGATCGCCGCCAACGCCGGTCCAAATACGGCGCCAAGCGGCCTAAATAGCGAGGCCGGCCCATGTCACGCAGACGCGCAGCAGAAAAACGGGAAGTTCTGCCCGATCCCAAGTTCGGCGATCAGGTGGTCATGAAATTCATGAATTCTCTCATGATCGACGGCAAGAAATCGACGGCGGAGAGTATTCTGTACGGCTCCTTCGATACGGTGGCCGATAAGTCAAAACAGGACCCGTTGACGGTGTTCCATGAGGCTTTGGGTAACGTCCGGCCCCAGCTCGAAGTGCGCTCGCGCCGGGTCGGCGGCGCCACCTATCAGGTGCCCGTGGAAGTGCGGGCGGATCGCCGCCAGGCCTTGGCCATTCGTTGGGTGATCGAAGCGGCCCGCAAGCGCTCCGAAAACACAATGACCGAGCGCTTGGCCGGGGAGCTTATGGACGCCGCCGGCAATCGCGGCTCGGCGGTGAAAAAACGCGAAGACACACATCGCATGGCAGAGGCGAACAAAGCGTTCGCGCATTATCGTTGGTAGTTGGTGATTGGTAACTGAATTATGGCGCGCACAACCCCCCTGAATTGCTATCGCAACATCGGCATAATGGCTCACATCGATGCGGGCAAGACCACGACCACGGAACGGATCCTGTTCTACACCGGCGTTTCCCACAAACTCGGCGAAGTCCACGACGGCGCGGCGGTCATGGACTGGATGGAGCAAGAGCAAGAGCGCGGCATTACGATTACCTCCGCCGCGACAACATGCTTTTGGCGCGACCATCGCATCAACATTATCGATACCCCCGGCCACGTCGATTTCACCATCGAAGTCGAGCGCTCGCTGCGGGTGCTTGATGGCGCCGTTGCCGTGTTCGACAGCGTTGCCGGGGTCGAGCCGCAATCCGAAACCGTTTGGCGCCAAGCCGACCGCTACAACGTTCCCCGGGTGTGTTTCGTCAACAAAATGGACCGCATCGGCGCCGATTTTTTCCGTTGCGTCGATATGATTTCGGACCGGCTTGGGGCAAGGCCGGTCGTGATCCAGCTGCCGATCGGGACGGAGGGCGATTATGCCGGTATCGTCGATTTGGTGGCCATGAAGGCGGTCATCTGGAATGACGAAACCTTGGGCGCCGAGTTCGTCACCACCGATATCCCGGCCGAATTGGCGGACCAAGCCGCCGAATACCGCGCCAAGCTTGTTGATATCGCGTTGGAGTCGGATGACGCCGCGCTTGAAGCTTATTTGGAAGGCAATGAGCCCGATGCCAAAACGCTGATTGCCTGCCTGCGTAAAGGCACGGTGACCGGCGCGTTTGTTCCCGTACTGAACGGCTCGGCTTTCAAAAACAAAGGTGTGCAGCCCCTGTTGGACGCGGTCGTGGATCTGCTGCCGGCGCCCACCGACATTGAAGGCATCAAGGGCACCCACCCGGATACCGGTGACGAGATTACCCTGACCTCCAATGACGACGAACCGTTCTCGGCTTTGGCTTTCAAGGTGATGACCGATCCCTTCGTCGGCACGCTTACTTTTGTCCGGGTTTATTCCGGGGTCGCCGCCACCGGCGATTCGGTGTTCAACGCCGCCCGCGGCAAACGCGAGCGCCTGGGCCGGATGCTGCAAATGCACGCCAACACCCGGGAAGACGTCAAAGAGGTCCGCGCCGGTGACATCCTCGCCGTCGTCGGGCTGAAAACCACCGGCACCGGCGATACCTTGTGTGCCGCCGATCATCCGGTGATTTTGGAGAGCATGGATGTGCCGGAGCCCGTGATCGAAATCGCGGTGGAGCCGAAGACCCGTGCCGATCAGGAAAAAATGTCCACCGCCCTGTCGCGGTTGGCGGCGGAAGATCCATCGTTCCGGGTGACCATGGACTCGGAAAGTGGCCAGACCATCCTCAAGGGCATGGGCGAACTGCACCTGGAAATTTTGGTCGACCGCATGCAGCGCGAATTCGGCGTCGGCGCAAATGTCGGGGCGCCTCAGGTGGCCTATCGGGAATCGATTACCCGGTCAGGCGACGTCAAATACGTCCATAAAAAGCAGACCGGTGGTTCGGGCCAATACGCCAAAATCGAATTGGCCTTCGCGCCGGGGGCCCAGGGTTCAGGTGTCGTGTTCGAATCCAAGGTCGTCGGCGGCCGGATTCCGAAAGAATTCATTCCCTCGGTTGAAAAGGCAATCCGGACCACGGCCCAAGGCGGCCTGTTGGCCGGGTTTCCGATCATCGACATTAAGGTAACCCTGCTGGATGGCGATCATCACCCGGTTGATTCGTCGCCCCTCGCCTTTGAAATTGCGGCTCGGAACGCCATGCGCGAAATCGCCCCGCGCCTTGGCCTAAAACTGCTGGAGCCGATCATGGAAGTCGAGGTGGTGACGCCCGAGGAATACATGGGCGATGTCATCGGCGATTTGAGCGCGCGTCGCGGGGCGGTCACCGGCACGGAATCCCGCGGCAAAGCCACTGTGATTTCGGCCATGGCGCCGTTGGCGAACATGTTTGGCTACGTGAATAATTTGCGGTCAATCACCCAGGGCCGCGCCCAGTTTCATATGACCTACGACCATTACGAAGAAGTTCCCCAGGCAGTGTCCGAGGAAGTTCGGACCAAATTGGCGTAGCAAGACCGGCGAACGGAGAACCACCGATGGCGAAAGAAAAGTTTGAACGGACCAAGCCCCATTGCAACGTTGGCACAATCGGCCACGTTGACCATGGCAAGACGACACTGACGGCGGCGATCACCAAGGTGTTGGCTGAATCCGGCGGCGCCGAGTTCACGCCGTTCGACGAGATCGACAAGGCGCGGGAAGAACGCGAGCGCGGTATCACCATCGCCACGGCGCATGTGGAGTACGAGTACGAGAACCGCCACTTCGACCACGTTGATTGCCCGGGCCATGCGGATTACGTGAAGAACATGATCACCGGCGCCGCCCAGATGGATGGCGCGATCCTGGTGGTTTCGGCGGCCGACGGGCCGATGCCGCAGACCCGGGAGCACATTCTGCTGGCCCGCCAGGTGGGTGTGCCCGCGATCGTGGTTTACATGAACAAGGTCGACCAGGTTGATGACGAAGAGCTGCTGGATCTGGTTGAGCTGGAAATGCGTGAGCTGTTGACCACTTACGAATTCCCCGGCGACGACATTCCCTTTATTCGCGGCTCGGCGCTGGCGGCACTTGAAGGCGGCGACGAGGAAACCGGCCGGAATTCGATCCTCAAACTGATGGAAGCGGTGGATGCCTACATTCCCCAACCGGACCGGCCCAAGGATCTGCCGTTCCTGATGCCGATCGAGGACGTGTTCTCGATTTCCGGCCGGGGCACGGTTGTTACCGGCCGGGTGGAACGCGGCATCGTCAACATCGGCGATGAAATTGAAGTGGTGGGCCTGAAGGAGACCATGAAGACGACCTGCACGGGCGTCGAGATGTTCCGCAAGCTGCTGGACCAGGGCGAGGCTGGGGACAATGTCGGGGTGCTGCTGCGCGGCACCAAGCGCGAGGAAGTCGAGCGTGGCCAGGTGTTGGCGGCGCCGGGTTCGATCACGCCGCACACCAAGTTCAAGGCCGAAGCCTATATCCTCAACAAGGAAGAAGGCGGCCGTCACACCCCGTTCTTCACCAAATACCGGCCGCAGTTTTACTTCCGCACCACCGACGTCACGGGCCAGGTCGACCTGCCCGAGGGCACGGAGATGGTGATGCCGGGAGACAACGTGAGCATGGATGTTGAATTGATCGTGCCCATCGCCATGGACGAAGGCCTGCGTTTCGCCATCCGCGAAGGCGGCCGAACTGTCGGCGCCGGGGTCGTGGCAAAGGTCGTGGAATAAGCGTTTGGCAGGCGGATTAACAGAGTAGAACAATGGACAGCCAAAACATCCGCATCTGCCTAAAGGCATTTGATCACCGCATTCTCGACAACTCGACCGCGGAGATCGTGACCACCGCCAAACGTACCGGGGCCGCCGTGCGCGGGCCGGTGCCGCTGCCCACCAACATCGAAAAATTCACGGTGTTGCGGTCGCCCCATATCGACAAGAAATCCCGGGAACAGTTCGAAATTCGCACCCACCGGCGGCTTTTGGACATCATCGACCCCACACCGCAAACCGTGGACGCGCTGATGAAGATCGACCTGGCAGCCGGCGTCGACGTGGAAATCAAGCTGTAGAGCGGACAACATGCGTACCGGATTAATTGCCCGAAAAATCGGCAGCTCGCGCGTCTTTACTGAAGACGGCGCCCACGTTCCGGTGACGTTGTTGCACGTGGACGGCTGCCAAGTGGTGGCGCACAAGACCACCGCCAACGACGGCTATGACGCGCTGCAATTGGGCGTTGGCACCGCCAAGGTCAGCCGGGTGACAAAGGCCATGCGAGGCCACTTTGCCAAGGCCAAGGTGGCGCCAAAAAAGAAGCTGGGCGAATTCAGAATTTCCGGCGACGCGTTTGTCGATATCGGCGCCGAAATTTCTGCCGCGCATTTTGTCGCTGGGCAAAAGGTCGATGTGTCCGGAACCTCTATCGGCAAGGGCTTTGCCGGAGCCATGAAGCGCCACAATTTCGCCGGCCTGGAAGCCACCCACGGCGTTTCGGTCTCTCATCGTGCCCACGGGTCTACCGGCCAATGCCAGTACCCGGGCCGGGTGTTCAAGGGCAAAAAGATGGCCGGCCACATGGGGGCGGAGCGAGTCACAACCCAAAATTTGGAAGTGGTGTCCACGGACACCGACAAGGGATTGATCGCGATCAAGGGTTCGGTGCCGGGCTCGGATGGCGGTTGGGTGCGGATTACCGACGCCGAGAAAACGCCGGCGCCGGACGATCTGCCGTTTCCCGCGGCGATCACAGCCGAGGCGGCAGCCGAAACACCGGCCGAAGAAGCGGTCGAGGCCGTGACAGATGGCGCCGACAGTAAGCCGTCCGACGACAGCGGTGAAGGAGACGCTTAAGATAATGAAAGCCAAAGTCCTCACCCTCGAAAACAAGGCCGCCGGAACCATCGATTTGAATGACGGTGTGTTCGGCCTGCAGTCCAGGCCGGACATCCTCCAGCAAGTGGTGCGTTGGCAGCTGGCCAAGCGCCAGGCCGGAACCCACAAGACAAAAGGCGTTGCCGAAGTCCGCGGCACCACCGCCAAGCCGTTCCGGCAAAAAGGCACCGGTCGCGCCCGGCGAGGCACCAACCGCGCCCCGCAATTCCGCGGCGGCGGCATTGTTTTTGGGTCAGTCGTGCGCAGCCACGGCCACAGCCTGAACAAAAAAGTCCGGGCGCTGGGACTGAAAACTGTTCTGTCCGACAAGCAACGCGACGGCAAACTGTTGATTTTAGATCAGGCCAGTTTGAAGGAGCCAAAGACCACCGCGTTGTCGGCGATCCTTGGAAAGTTGGGTTTGACCTCGGCATTGGTGATCGATGGGACGCAGGCGGATACGAATTTTCTCCGCGCCGCGCGAAATATTGCCGGCATCGATGTGCTGCCGGCCCAGGGCGCGAATGTTTACGACATCATGCGCCGGGACACGTTGATTTTGACAAAGGCCGCGGTGGACCTGCTCCAGGCACGGTTGTCATGAAATTAGCTGCGATCGCAAAAGAACGCATGTACCGGGTGATCGTCGCCCCTGTTGTGACGGAAAAATCCACCATGGGGTCCGAGCATAATCAGGTCACGTTTACGGTTACACGGGACGCGACCAAGAACGAAATCGCGGCGGCGGTCGAAGGGTTGTTCGCCGTCAAAGTCACATCGGTGAACACACTACGCCGCCCTGGCAAAGAGAAAATCTTTCGCGGCCGCCGGGGCCGCAGAGCCGCGACAAAATTAGCCATGGTAACCTTGGCCGAAGGCAGCTCCATTGACGTGACGGCGGGAATTTAGTCATGGCCTTGAAAACCTTCCGCCCGACCACCCCAAGCCAGCGCCAATTGGTGCTGACTGACCGCAGCACCCTGCACAAGGGCAGCCCGGTCAAGGCGCTGACCAAGGGCCTGACCAAAAGCGGCGGGCGCAACAATCGTGGCCGGATCACCGCACGCCGCCGCGGCGGTGGCCACAAGCGGCGCTATCGTATCATCGATTTCAAGCGCAAGAAATTTGATGTCGTGGCGACGGTCGAACGCCTGGAATACGACCCAAATCGATCGGCCCATATTGCCTTGGTCAAATACGAAGACGGTGAGCAGGCCTATATTTTGGCGCCCCAGCGTGTGGGCCCCGGGGATACGGTCGTGGCCGGCGAAAAGGTGGACGTGCAGCCGGGCAATGCCATGCCCATGCGCAACATCCCCGTGGGCACGGTGATCCACAACATTGAAATGAAGGTCGGCAAGGGCGGCCAGATCGCACGCTCGGCCGGAACCTACGCCCAGTTGGTGGGCAAGGATTCAGGATACGCGCTGCTGAAGCTGGGGTCCGGCGAGCGGCGCATGATCCGGGCCGAATGCATGGCCACGATGGGCGCGGTTTCTAACCCCGATCAGAAGAACATCAACCTTGGCAAAGCGGGCCGCAAACGCTGGCTGGGCAAGCGCCCCCAGGTGCGCGGCGTAGCCATGAACCCCGTGGATCACCCCCACGGTGGCGGCGAGGGCCGGACCTCTGGCGGGCGCCACCCGGCGACCCCTTGGGGCAAGCCGACCAAGGGCAAGCGCACGCGTAGCAACAAACGGACCGACCGGCTGATCATGCGCCGACGGGACAAGAAGAGGTAGGGCATGTCCAGATCGGTTTGGAAAGGCCCCTTCGTCGACGGCTATCTGCTGAAAAAAGCCGATGAGTCCGAGAAATCAGGCCGCAAGGAAGTCATCAAGATTTGGTCCAGGCGCTCGACCGTTCTGCCCCAATTCGTGGGCTTGACGTTTGGCGTCTATAACGGCCGCAAATTTATTCCGGTGCTGGTGACCGAAAGTATGGTCGGCCACAAATTCGGTGAATTCTCACCCACGCGGACGTTCATCGGCCACGCCGCTGATCGCCGGGCGAAAAGGGCTTAAGGCCATGGGCAAGGCAGCAAACCCCCGGCGCGTGGGCGAAAATGAAGCACTGGCAGTGGCCAGGCGTCTTCGCATCGGCGCGCAAAAGCTGAACCTGGTGGCCCAGTCCATTCGCGGGTTGGATGTGAATGGCGCCTTGGCGACGCTGACGTTCTCGAAACGCCGGGTGTCCCAGGACGTCAAAAAAGTTTTACAGTCGGCGATCGCCAACGCCGAAAATAACCACCAATTGGATGTGGATCGGCTGTATGTGGCGGAAGCCAGCGTCGGCCGCTCCATGGTGTTGCGCAGGTTCAGGGCACGGGCCCGGGGCCGGGGTGCCGCGATCCAAAAACCGTTCAGCCGCTTGCGCATTGTCGTGCGCGAACGCGCGCAAGCTGAATAGGGGCGCGAAGGCGCGCAGGCGGAAATAAGGGATAAGCGATGGGTCAAAAAGTAAATCCGATTGGGCTGCGCGTTGGCGTTAACCGCACGTGGGATTCCCGGTGGTACGCGGACGGGATGGAATATTCCAAGATCCTGCACGAGGATTTGGGCATTCGCACGTTCCTGGAAACCGAGCTGTCCCAAGCCGGCGTCAGCAAGATCGTCATCGAACGCCCGGCGAAAAAGGCGCGAATCACGATTCACACGGCGCGGCCCGGCGTGGTTATCGGCAAGAAAGGCGCCGAAATCGAACGCCTGCGCGCGGAATTGTCCAAGCACACCGGCGGCGAGGTGCACTTGAACATCGTCGAAATCCGCAAGCCCGAAATCGATGCCAAGCTGGTGGCTGAAAATATCGCCCAGCAGTTGGTCCGCCGGGTGGCGTTCCGCCGGGCCATGAAGCGATCGGTTCAGTCGGCCATGCGCTTGGGCGCCGAGGGCATCCGTATCAGCTGCGCCGGACGTCTGGGCGGCGCCGAAATCGCCCGCACCGAATGGTATCGCGAAGGCCGGGTGCCCCTGCACACCCTGCGCGCCGACATCGATTACGGCACGGCCCGCGCCGATACCGCCTATGGCACATGCGGCGTCAAGGTTTGGGTTTTCCGCGGCGAGATCATGGCCCATGACCCCATGGCCCAAGACAATCGCCGTGCCGAGCAACAGGTTCAGCGGTAAAGGCCGTTCGCAATGCTTCAGCCAAAACGCAGCAAATACCGCAAGGCTCAAAAGGGCCGGATTCATGGCGTCGCCAAAGGCGGCTACCTTTTGAACTTCGGTTCCTACGGCTTGAAGGCGACCACCGCCGGCCGGGTTACCGCGCGCCAGATCGAAGCCTGCCGGCGTGCGATCACGCGCCACATCAAGCGGTCAGGACGCATGTGGATCAGAATTTTTCCGGACGTGCCGGTCAGCGCCAAGCCGACCGAAGTCCGTATGGGTAAAGGCAAGGGCACGCCGGAATACTGGATGTGCCGGGTCAAGCCTGGCCGGGTCATGTTCGAATTGGACGGGGTCTCTTTGGCGCTGGCTGAAGAAGCGTTTGCCAGGGGCGCCGCCAAACTGCCGATCCAAACGACCGTGGTCGCGCGGGCAGGCTCGGCGTAGGCGAGGACGAAAAAGTAAGACATGAAAGCCCAGGATCTAAAGGGCAAGACGCCCGACGAAATGACCGCAAAGCTCCTGCAATTGCGCAAGGAGGCTTTCAATCTACGGTTCCAACAGGCCTCGGGCCAGTTGGAGAACACGACCAGGATTCGACAGGTGCGCCGGGACATCGCCCGCATCAAAACGGTCCAGGGCAAGGTCGCGGCAGAGGCCGCGGCTGCGAAGTAGGAGAGGCGAATTGACTGGGCGGGTAATCCAAGGATTTGTGGTCAGCGATCGGCCCAACAAGACGGTGGTGGTCGAAGTTGAGCGCCGGGTGCAGCATCCGCTGTACAAAAAGTACATTCGCCGCCGGAAAAAGTTTCACGCCCACGACGAAGCCAACGAATACAAGGTTGGTGACAAAGTACGGATTCGTGAGTGCAAGCCGATTTCCAAGTTGAAAAATTGGGAAGTCATTGCCCGGGCCGAATAGTTCAGGGCGCGGATTTTTGAGATGATTCATCCAGAAACCAATCTAGAGGTCGCCGACAATTCGGGTGCCCGCCGGGTGCAATGCATCAAGGTGCTGGGCGGCTCGAAACGGAAATCGGCGTCTGTCGGCGATACCATCGTCGTGACCGTGAAAGAAGCCATTCCCCGGGGCAAAGTCAAAAAGGGCGAAATCCTGCGCGCTGTAATCGTCCGCACGGCAAAGGAAGTGCGCCGATCGGATGGCAGCGCCATTCGCTTTGACAGCAACGCCGCGGTGCTGATTACGCCGACGGGGGAGCCCATTGGCACCCGTATTTTTGGCCCGGTGACCCGTGAATTGCGCGCGAAGCAGCACATGAAGATTGTTTCGCTGGCGCCGGAAGTTCTGTAACGGGTTGAATTTGATGGCAAAAACTAAGAACCCCAGAATCCGGATCAAGAAAGGCGACACCGTTTTGGTGATTACCGGCCGGGAAAAGGGCAAGCAGGGGGCCGTATTGAAGGTATTGCGCAAGGACAGCCGCGTGCTGGTTCAGGGCGTCAACATGGTCAAACGCCACACCCGCCCGTCCCAAGTTTCCGCTGGCGGCGTCATGGAAAAGGAAGCGCCCCTGCACATTTCCAATGTCGCTTTTGTCGACCCCAAGGAAGGCGGCGCCACACGGCTTGGCGTCAAATTCCTGAAGGATGGCCGCAAAGTGCGCGTCGCCAAACGTTCCGGCGAAGTGGTGGATGCTTGATGATGCCGCCCCGCTTCCTGCAACTCTATGAAACCGAGATCAAACCAAAGCTTCAACAAAGTTTTGGCCACGCCAATCAGATGGCGGTTGCCCGCTTGGACAAAATCATCCTCAACATGGGTGTCGGCGAAGCGGTCGCCGACCGCAAGCACATCGAAGGTGCCGTCAACGACCTGACTGCGATATCGGGGCAAAAGCCGGTGGTGGTCAAAGCCCGCAAATCCATCGCCGCTTTCAAGCTGCGCGAAGGCATGGCGGTGGGGGTCAAAGTGACGTTGCGGCGGACCCGGATGTACGAATTCCTCGATCGTTTGATCACCATTGCGTTGCCCCGGGTCAGAGATTTTCGCGGGGTTTCCAAGGCCAGCTTCGATGGCCGCGGCAACTACGCGCTGGGGTTGAAGGAGCAGTTGGTGTTCCCGGAAATCGACTACGACAAGATTGACACCGTTCGCGGCTTCGATATCGCCATCGTCACCACCGCGAACACCGATGATGAGGCCCGCGAGCTGTTGGCCGGTTTCGGCATGCCGTTTCAAAGCTAGGACGAATAAAGATATGGCAAAAAAGAGTGCAATCGAGAAGAACAACAAACGCCGGCGTATGGCGGCGGCGTTCGCGGAGCGTCGGCAAAAGCTAAAGGCGCTGGCCCGCGATTCCAGCCAGCCCCAAGAGGCGCGGTTCGAGGCGCGCCTGAAGCTGGCCCAGCTGCCACGCAATTCGTCACCAAACCGCGTCCGCAATCGCTGCGAAATTTCCGGGCGGCCCAGGGGGTTTTATCGGAATTTCAGAATGTCACGCATTGCACTGCGCGAACTGGCCTCACGGGGGCAAATCCCCGGCATGGTCAAGTCGAGTTGGTAACCGCAGCCATGGGAAGGGAGATGCCTATATGTCGATGACCGATCCCATCGGGGATATGCTCACGCGTATCCGCAACGGCCAGCGCATCCGCGCCGGATCCGTGGTCAGCCCGATGTCCAAATTCCGCGTCAACGTGCTCGCGGTGTTGGAAAAAGAAGGCTACATCCGCGGCTACGGCCGTGAAGACGGCGCCGACGGCAAGGAGCAGCTCCGGATCGAGCTGAAATACCACGAAGGCGAGCCCGTCATTCGCACCATTTCACGGGTTTCGACCCCGGGCCGGCGGGTGTATTCCGGCATTGCCGAGCTTGCCGATGTTTGCAACGGTTTGGGCATCGCCATTCTTTCCACGCCCCAGGGCGTGATGTCTGACGCGCAGGCGCGCACCGCCAATGTCGGCGGCGAAGTGCTGTGCAATGTAATTTAGATCGCGAGTTGATCAAATTGACTCCATCTCATCAAATCGTGATCTAGGGTCCTATGTCTCGCATCGGTCTAAAACCAATCCCTGTGCCTGATGGCGTGACGGTGGAAATCTCCGGCAAGAAGGTCTCCGCCAAAGGCAAGAACGGCACCCTGAACCTAACCTTGGTCGAGGAAATCTCCGCCGCTCAGGCAGATGGCCAGGTGGTGGTGACCGCGTCCGACGACTCGGTGCGGGCGCGGTCCATGTGGGGCATGCAACGGACCTTGATCAACAACATGATCACCGGTGTCTCGGAAGGGTTTTCGGTCGACCTGGCGATCCAAGGCGTGGGCTATCGCGCGGCGGTCAAGGGCAGCGATTTGCAGTTGCAATTGGGGTTTAGCCACGACGTCATTTATCCGATTCCCGAAGGCATCAAGATCACCTGCGAAAAGCCGACAACCGTGAAAATTTTCGGCGCCAGCCGTCAGCAGGTGGGCCAAATCGCCGCGGAGATCCGCTCCTTTCGCCCGCCCGAGCCGTACAAAGGCAAAGGCGTCCGCTATTTGAACGAAAATGTGTTCCGCAAGGAAGGCAAGAAGAAATAGGCTAGGCCAATGGACGCAACGAAGACCAAATTTCTGCGCCGCGGCAAACGTGTGCGCTATAAGGTCCGGGAGCATGGCTGCGGCCGCCCGCGCCTGTCGGTCCACCGTTCGAACGCCCATATCTACGCCCAGATCATCGACGACGGAAAAGGCGAGACCCTGGTTTGTGCCTCGACCTTGGAAGTCGATCTGCGCAAGGCCTTGAAAACCGGCTCCAACCGGGAAGCCGCGACCAAAATCGGCGCATTGATTGCTGAACGGGCAAAGGCAAAGGGCATCACCGAGGTGGTGTTCGACCGCGGCGGTTTTATTTTTCATGGCAGGGTCAAGGCCCTGGCCGAAGGCGCCCGGGGCGCCGGGCTCAAATTTTAAGAACGTAGACAGGAACAGGACAGCACCATGGCCCGAGGAAATGCATCCTTTAACCGCCAGGAAAGCGACGTCGTCGACAAGCTCGTCGCGGTGAACAGAGTCGCCAAAGTGGTCAAAGGCGGGCGCCGGTTTGGCTTTGCCGCACTCGTTGTTGCTGGCGATGGCAACGGCCGGGTTGGCCATGGCCACGGCAAGGCGCGGGAAGTACCCGAGGCCATTCGCAAAGCCACGGAAGCCGCCAAGCGCAACATGATCCGGGTTCCTCTGCGCGATGGCAGCGCCTTGCATCACGATTCCCAAGGCCGTTATGGCGCCGGATTTGTGGTGTTGCGTTCCGCCCCTCCGGGCACCGGAATCATCGCCGGTGGGCCGATGCGGGCGGTGTTCGAAACGTTGGGTGTCCAGGACGTGGTTGCAAAATCGCTTGGGACTTCCAATCCTTATAATATGGTCAAAGCAACGTTCGCCGCGTTGGAACGCGCCATGTCGCCGAAATCCGTGGCTGCGCGGCGGGGCAAATCGGTGGCCGAGATCCTCGGTGGTGGCCGGCGCAAATCCAGCGCCACGGCAAGGGCGGCAGAAGAAACGGAGGCCAGCGCCGAATAGGCCTGGAACCAGGACGTGGCAAAGGGCAAAATCAAAGTGACCCAGACCGGCAGCCCCATCGGGCGGCCCAAGGATCAGCGCCAAACGCTGGTTGGCTTGGGCCTTAACAAGATGCACCGGACCAGAGAGTTGGAAGATACCCCGGCGGTCCGCGGGATGGCGGCCAAGGTCAAGCACCTCGTGGGGTTGGAAGAGATCAAGTAGAGTAAGGCAAGCGGATTTAAGCGTATGAAACTCAATCAATTGGCCACCAAGCATGGCGCCACTACTTCAAGGCGCCGGGTGGGACGGGGGCCCGGATCTGGCATCGGCAAAACCGGCGGCCACGGCCAAAAAGGCCAGAAATCCCGCACCGGCGTGGCCATTGGATCGTTTGAAGGCGGGCAGATGCCGATCCACATGCGGCTGCCAAAGCGCGGGTTCCACAATGTCTCGTCAAAGCACTTTCAGGTTGTAAACGTTGGCCGCCTGCAGGAGGCCGTGGACGCGGGAAAATTGGACCCCAAAAAGACCGTCGATGCCGTCGCTCTGCAAGCCGCCGGCGTCATCCGCCGCCCCCGTGATGGGGTGCGTGTTCTGGCCAAAGGTGCGCTGAAGGCACAACTGTCCTTGGATGTGGCCGGTGCGTCGACTGCTGCAACCGCCGCTATAGAGGCGGCTGGCGGCACCATTACGGTTCTTCCGCCAAAGCCGAGGACGGAGAAAAAAGGCCGGACCAAAACCTCCAGGGCCCGAGCCAAAGGCGAGATCAAGGGCGAGGCCAAAGGCGAGATCAAGGGCGAGGCCAAAGACGCCGCCAAGGCGCCAGAGAAGCCGAGCAAGGCCGCGAAGGAATAGTCCATGGCGTCCGCCGCCGAACAACTAGCCGCAAACATCAATTTCGCAGCGTTTTCCAAGGCCACCGAGCTAAAAAAGCGCCTGTGGTTCACCGTTTTTGTTCTCATTGTCTACAGGCTGGGGACGTACGTCCCGATTCCGGGGATCGATCCCCAGGTTCTGGAACAGATTTTCGAACAAAATCGCGGTGGCATCCTCGGCATGTTCGACATGTTCGCGGGCGGTGCGCTCAGCCGCATGACCATCTTCGCCCTCAACATCATGCCGTACATTTCGGCGTCGATCATCATGCAGTTGATGACGACGGTGTCCGACCGCCTCGCTCAATTGAAGAAAGAGGGCGAAGCCGGGCGCAAGAAGATGAACCAATACACCCGGTACGGCACCGTGTTCCTGGCGGCGATCCAGGGCTACGCCATCGCCGTTGGCCTGGAAAACATGACGGCCGGGGCGGGCAGCGCCGTCATCGACCCCGGGCTCTATTTCCGCTTTACCGCCGTGATCACCTTGACCGGCGGCACGGTTTTCCTGATGTGGCTCGGCGAGCAAATCACGGCCCGGGGGGTCGGCAACGGAATCTCGCTGATTATCATGGCCGGCATCGTCGCCAATCTGCCGGCGGCCTTGGCTGCCACTCTGGAATTGGGGCGCACCGGCGCCTTGTCCGTGACGTTCATTTTGTTGCTGCTGGTGATGGCCGTTTCCATCATCACCCTGATCGTGTTTGTAGAGCGCGCCCAGCGGCGAATTTTGGTGCAATACCCCAAACGCCAGGTTGGCCAGCGGATGTTTGGCGGCGAAAGCTCTCATCTGCCGCTGAAGCTGAACACCGCCGGGGTAATCCCGCCGATTTTCGCCTCGTCGTTGCTGCTGTTGCCGATGACCATTGCCAACTTCAGTGTTGGCAGCGGCCCGGGAATTATGACCAGCGTCACCGCCATGCTGGGGCGCGGCCAGCCCCTGTATTTGGCCCTGTACGGGGCGCTGATTGCCTTCTTTTGTTATTTCTACACCGCCGTGGTGTTTAACCCCGCGGATACGGCTGACAATTTGAAAAAGTATGGGGGCTTTATTCCCGGCATTCGCCCGGGCAAGAACACGGCGGATTACCTCGATTTTGTCCTCACCCGCCTGACCACCGTAGGGTCAATTTATCTTGTGCTTGTGGCGCTGTTGCCGGAGGTCCTGATTTCCCGTTACGGGGTGCCGTTCTATTTTGGCGGCACGTCTCTGCTGATCGTTGTCACGGTCACCTTGGACACGGTGATGCAAATTCAATCCCATTTGCTGGCCCACCAGTATGAAGGCCTGATCAAGAAATCGAAATTGAAGGGAAACCGCCGGTGAACGAGGGCGATCGCCGGTGAACCTCATTTTACTGGGGCCGCCAGGGGCCGGAAAGGGCACCCAGGCTCAGCGCTTGGAGGCGGCGCGGGGCCTGAAGCAACTGTCCACCGGGGACATGCTACGCACCGAGGTTGCCGCGGGCTCGGAACTGGGCGCCAGGCTGAAGGAAGTCATGGACGCCGGCCAGCTTGTCCCCGACGAAGTGATCATCGCCATGATCGGCAAACGCATCGACCTTCCCGATTGCGAAAACGGATTTATTTTGGATGGCTTTCCCCGCACCGTGGCCCAGGCCGAGGCCTTGGATACGATGCTGACAGACCGCGGCATGAAACTGGAGGTGATCCAAATCGTCGTCGATCACGAGGCCATGGTGGTGCGGATTTCCGGGCGGATTACCTGCGAACAATGTGGCCTGGGCTACCATGAGGTTTTTGATCCGCCGCATCATGACGGCGAGTGCGACGATTGCGGGCCGACCAAGTTCGTTCGGCGGTCAGACGATAACCCTGAAACGGTGCGTGCCCGCCTGGTTGCCTATGACGAGCAAACAGCACCCTTGCTGCCCTATTACGAGGCCCGGGGGGTGTTGAAAGCCGTGAATGGCATGGCCAGCGCTGGCGCTGTAGCGGCCGAGATCGCGGTGTTGTTGGATGCGGCGTAAACCCTTGACTTGGAAGCTTGAATTTCTATACTCACGGCGGTTTTCGGGCCCTGGGGCGACGCGGGCCTTTTGCTTGCTTTTTGATGGGCTGGAAGTTTCAATTTTTGATCGGCTGTTGGCCCCAAAGGCCTGTTTTTTGCGGAAATTCAACGGAGCTGAGCGATGGCGCGGATCGCCGGCGTAAACATCCCCACCGACAAGCGGGTTGTGATCGCCTTGACGTACATTTTCGGTATCGGACAGACCAAGGC